>JAESQQ010000123.1 GCA_016765095.1 Planctomycetota bacterium
AAGACTCGGGGGGGAGGGTCGCGAGACCGGCCGAGCTTGCCCGGAGCGCTGCGCTCGGGTCGTCTCCAACCTCCAGCTCCAGGCGAGCAAGCTCACACCAGCCCGCCGATAGGGCGCGGTCTCGGTTCGGGCTAGAGGGCTCATGGGTCAGGGCTTCGAGCGCGACCCTCAAGGCCGGGCGAGTCGGCCGGGGGCTGCTCAACCTCGGCGGGCCTTCCACCAGGCGCGCCAGCGAGCCACGCCGCGCGCGCGAGACTCGGCCTTGCCCTCCGGGTCGAAGCCCAGGGAGTCCTTGCTTCGAGAGAGTCGCTTGAGCGCCACGATCGAGGCCTTGCGGACCGGGATCCGCTCGTCGTCGAGGAGGTCGATCACGTCGCCGACGGGCACGTCCCGGGCGCGGGGCAGAAACGCGAAGGCCTCGGCTGCGGCCATGCGTAGATTGGGTGCGTTCTCGATCAAGTCGACCAGGCGCGCGCCTGCGTCCTCACCGCCGAGACGGCCGAGGGCTTCGACCACAGCCAGACCGACTTGGGGCGTCGGGTCCTGGAGCAAGCCCAGGAGCGGATCGACGTCCTTGCCGCGATCTCCGATTCGGCCGAGCGCGAGCGCGGCCGCCGAGACGACTTCGCTCGACTCGTCCGAGAGGAGCTCGCGCAGCGCGGCGACAGCTCGCTCGTGAGCGGCCTTGCGGCGGTAGGGGCGCGGCGCCTTCGAGTCGCGGAGCCGGCCCAAGAATCCGCTCACGACGCCGACTCGGGTCTCTGGGAGGAGCTCGGAATCAGACGCGATCCCGATCGCGCGATCCAGGGCGTCTTCGGTCCCGACTTCGTAGAGGCCCATGGTCACCGCGCCTACGTCCTTGGGGTCCTGGCGGAGGGTTCGCTCGATTTCGATCGCGGCTTCCTTGCCGCCCTTTGAGCCGAGCACTCGCAGGGCTACCGGGCGAACCACCGGGTCGTTGCTCGAGAGCGTCTGGCGCGCGATGTCGATCGCAGCGGGATCGCCCTCTGCGGCCAGGGTCAGGAGGGCCAAGCAGCGTGCATACGGGTTCTTGTGTCGCGACGCGACGTCTTGGAGGGACTTGCTTCGCTCAGCCCCCGCGGCGGGGAAAGTCCTGAGCACGATCGGCCCCAGCACGTCGCCCGCGCGTTCGTCGAGACCTGCCAGGAAGGCTTCGCGGAGGCGAGGCAAGGCGAGCTTCCGCAGCGCCGTCAGTCCCGCCCGGCGTGCGTCCTTGTCGCGGACTCCGAGCGTCGCGTCGATTAAGAGCCCGAGCGCGCTGTCGTCGCCGAAGGCGGCGAGAGCAGCTGCGGCGGGGATCTTGACCTCAGGAATGTCCTTCAGGCCGTCTTTGAGGAGCTTGCGACCTTGGGGATCGTCGGGAAGTAGCCCGACGAGCTCCATCACGCGCCGGCGCCCCGGCGTTCGCAGGACTCCGGGTCCCGATCCACCGCGTTTCATGCTCTCGTCGTAGGCCTCCGAGAGATGGGTCAGCACGTAGGTTCGGTCCTCAGGGGAACGAAGCCCGACCGCGGCCAAGCCATTGCGGTGGCGCTCGGTCTCGCTCCGATTGTTGAGGTGGAGCATGAACTCCGCGACTTCTTCGGCCCGAACCTCTTCGTAGAGAGGCTCGTCGGAGTCGGCTGTGCTCGCACAGCCCCACGCCGTCACCAGAGTCGCTAGGACCAGGGCCCCACTCAATCGTCCCATTCCAACTCCTTCACACATCGAAATCCGAGGTCCTTCGCACGCAATCGTATCGTGCACCTGAGCGGCCGCGCGTCGAGAGCCGACTCCGCTGGCCGGCGCTCGTAGCTGCCGCCGATCATGACGTAATGGCCCTCGTGGGTCACGATCTCGCGTGCGTTTCCGACGAGATCTTGAACCCCGCTGCTCGACTGACCCCGTTGGTAGCTCCCCGCCGGCTGAGTGCGACGCGAGCCCCCCCGCTGGTTGACGTTCGCCCGCCCTGGCTCGTATTTGTCTCCCCAGGGGAACCGGCGCCCGCCAGCGGCGGCCCGAAACTCCTCCAGGGTTGGGAGCCGGCGCTTCGCCCAGCGGGCGTATGCCTCCGCCTCGAGGTAGCCGATTCCAGTCACGGGGTAGCGCTCTTGGCCTTCGGGGAGCGCAGACTTGTACCAAGCCTTGGGTCCTTGCCCACCGCCCCCGTCATCAAAGCGCCGATCCTTGGCGCGAGCCAGCCCTTCGGGGCCCCAGACCTCGAGCGTCGGGGTGGCGTAGGCCTTGGTCGCGCTCACGAAGGCTGCGTACTGCCCGTTGGTGACTTCACTCGCCTCTATGTAGAGGCTCCCCTTGGCTGTCTTTTGCAGCCAAACCATCCCCGCGAACTCGTCGGCGGCCACGCGGATCCGCCCAATGCGGATCACGAGATTCGCGACGCGCTGCTTGTGGTCCTCAGCGAGGACGTGCCCGCCCGGGAGCTTGGGAGCCGCAGCTTCGAGGTCCTGGGCCTCCGACGAGAGGTCGCCGAGGTCTGGCCCGTTGACGCGTTTGTAGAGCGAGTCGACTCGGCGCTGATACTCATCGACTAGGATTCCGCTCTCGGCCTGGCGCTTGACCCGCGCGAGGCGGGTCTTCATGTCTTCGAGGCGCTTGGGGTCTTTGAAGGGGGAGCCCTCGCCCTCGAGAGCCGCGAGCGCTTCGCGGACCAGCTTGGCGGCGCGAACCGCGCGCTGATTGCGGACGGCCTCCTCAGCCTCCCGGAGGTTGCGAAGCGTCGTCAGGCGACGCTGGCCGAGGTCTGCTTCGGCGGCCCTCGGCGACTTGACCGCCGCGAGCGCCTCGGCAGCGGGCGGGAAGAGCTTAGCCGCGAGGTCGATCAACTCGCGGCGCTCAAGGGACACGGCCGCGTCGAGGAGCGCCTCGGCGCGGATCCGAGCCACGAGCCCTTCGGCCGGAGCAGGCGCCGGATCGAAGCCCTCGAGGAAGGGCCCATCGAGCAGGCGGAGCCCGCTGGCCGGGTCGGCCTTGAGTCCCTCCAGAACGTGAATCAAGTGGAGCCCGCGTCGGGCGGCGGCCGCTTCGGCGTGGGCATCAGCGCGCAAGCCCGCGATTCCGCCGACCTGGGCCGCTGCCTGATTGGCCTTGAGGTAGTCGGCCTCAGCCGCCTTGAAGTCGCCGCTTTGAAGCTTGGTGTCTCCAGCTCCTCGAGCCTCTTTGGCACGCGCTAGCTGGGACTGATCACGCAGAACCACAGCCCCGACCACTGCGCCACCGCAGAGAACGACCAACACTGAGCCGATCAACCCTGGCTTCACCCTAGGAGGCCTCCTGGCCGAGGGTAGGTCCCGCCTACTTCTTGCGGACCCGAATGTCCTTGTACTCGCCGCCGTTTTCCTTGGCGAGTTTCTCAAGGAAGGACCGGGTCTTGTTCGACGAGGTCATTCCGTAGCAGTTGAGGCGAAGCTTGCGCGTCCGGTTGAGGAGTCGCGCCTTCTCGATGACCTCGTCTTGGGGAATGTCGACGGTCTTCCCCCCCTTGATCTTCTCGGGGATTCCGTCCGAGAAGAAGTAGATCGTGTCGGCGCCCTTGACGCTGAACGCTCGCTCGAGCGCGAGGTCGGTCCGAGTCGCGGGAGACCACTTGAGCTTGCGGACGAAGTCCACGGCCGCCTTCTTGTTGCTCTTGGTCGCGGGGACGACGTCCTTCTTCCAGAGCTTGGTGTCCTTCTTGTCTCCAAAGACCACGATCGCGAACCGGGCTCGGCCGCTCATGCCTTCAATGAACTTGCAGAACGCGTCTTGAGCGCGCCGGAAGCGACTGTTCTTGTGGGGTGACTTGGTGCCCTTGGGGTCAGGATCCTTGTATTTGAGGTCCTTCTTCTTCTTCTTGTCGTACCAGGTCTCGCCCATCGGCAGGTCGATCACGCGCATGCTGCTCGAGATATCGAGGACGAGCACAAAGGCCTGGGAGCGAACGACCGACTCGAAGATTTTGCCTTCGTTCTTGTTCCGCTGACGGGTGCCGCCGTCTGAGCCGCTGTGCCTCAGCTTCTTGGGATCCAAGGTGCCCTTGGAAGTCTCCCACCAGTTCTTCCAGTCGGCGAGGACCTCAAAGGACTGCTTCGAGAGCTTGAACAGCGCGCCAAAGAGCTCCTCCGCTTCGGCGTCCTTGCTCTCGAATCCGACGGTGCTCAGCCGCTCGAAGAGGGGCGGGACCGACTCCTTGACTTGGAGTTTGAGGAGCGCCTGGATCGAGGAGATCCGAACCGACTTGTTCTTGTCGGCGAGGAAGGGCGCGATCAAGGAGACCGCGTCCTTGTTGTCGGTGGTTCCGAGACCGTCTATGCAGAGGACCCGCGAAGCGGGACGCTTGGCGCCCTTGAGCTGCTTGGCGAATTCGCCTCGGAGGCTGGCGTCGGAGAAGACTCTCCCGATCGCATTTTGGCAGGCCGTATAGACGTCCATGTTTTCGATTGCAGTCCCGATTTGAATCAAAGCCTTGAGCCCTGCCTTGTCGGGTTTGTCTGCGATCGCCTCGGCCGCCGCGACCATTCCGCTGGTGTCGCGCTTCTTGGCCGCCTTGACCAGAGCCTTGGCTGGGGAGCCCTTGGCTGCGGCCAAACTGGAACCAGCAAGAACGACCAGCAGGGCGACGCCCGCTGTGGTGCTAAGTGCTCTCATCGCAAGGCCCTCCGAGGCGCGGATCTTAGGGCGTCCCCCTGCTCGGGGCAAGCCGCTGGAACCAATTCGAAGTCGCGTCGGCAGAGACCAAACTCGGAGGGAGACGCGGCTCCCCCCCGCGATCCACCTAACCCAAGGCTGCTTCGGGATCCGGGCGGGCGGCTTCTAGGTTCGCCTCGAGGGTCTCGAGGTTAGCCCGCAGCCGGCGCATGGAGCCGAGGAGGAGGTTCGCGCCTCGCTCTTGAGCGCGGGTCACGAGCGCGTGGCTGAGCAAGACCCTGAGCGGAGTCTGGCGGACTTCGTCACCCTCGATCGTCTCCAGCGAGGCGACTTCTGGGGTGGCGGCGGGCTCTGACTCAGCCGGCTCAAGACGTGTGCGCGCACGATCCAGCGCGAGGTCCCAGTGACGCTGCATGACGTCGCGGGTTTCGACCAGCCAATCGGTCAACGCGCCTGGAGCGCCCTGGAGCCAGGAGGGCTCGCTCGACTCGGTCTCTGGGGTCTCGGCCTCGAGCGACTCGGTGGTCTCGGTCTCGAGTGGGGTCTCCGTCTCGTGGTCGGTCATAGGACCTCCTTTGCTGGGCCCAGAATAGCACCATGGCGCACTGCGTCAACAAGCATAACGCGGCGCGTTAATTCATGAGTCTGAAAGGGCTTCACGAGCGAGTTGACGCCGAACGTGAGTTTTTCTGACGCGACGCGCGATGCTAATCTCGGGGCGACTTCAGCCCCTCTGAAAACACCCCCCGCTTTTCAAGAACATAGAGGGGTGGTACCCTCCCTAAGTCCTGTCATGCCCAAGATTCGCATTCAATGCAGCCACTGCGGGCACGAAGCCCGAGTGCCGGAGCAGTTCCGCGGCAAGAAGGTTCGCTGTCTGCGGTGCCATTCCAAGCTCAGGGTCCCCCAGGACGCTGAATGCGAGGGAGAGGCTCCCCCGGCAAAGATCCCCTCGCGGCCACGGAAAAAGGCCCGGCGTGAGCCGAGCGGGGGGGGGCGTGGGCCCTCTTCGCGGACGCGACGCGAGGCCCTCTCGGTCCTCCGCGAGTTGTTGCACGAGTACGATCACGCCATAGAGTCGATCCCCCGCGGTCTCGAAATCGACCTTCGCGGAGTGGCGTTTGGCCTCGCCCGTCAGCTAGCTGAGGACATGCTCGAGTCTCGCGCGATTCGGGACGTCAAGCTCGCTGGGGGGACGGGAGAGTGCCGGATCGTGGTGACTCTGCAGGGGTGGGAGTTCAATCCCGAGGACTCCTTCGCAGACGACGACGAGGACACCGAGGTCTTCCAGCGCGGCCCCAAGGCGGCCGGCAGTTGGGCTCCCACGGGGTTGCTCGAGCCCGCTGTCGGCGTCGAGGACGAGACCGACCCCGGCTGGGGCCTAGACCGCAACCTGCCCGGCGACGTCCCTCCCGAGTCGACGGCCCAGTCCTTCTTCGTCGATGGGAGCCGCTCCGCGGGCGGCGAGCCCGTCGCTCTCTACGAGCGCGCTCGCGACCTTATGGACGCCGGCGACCCGACCGAAGCCGTCCCCCTCCTTGAGAGAGCCGTCGCCGCCGACCGCAACTTCGCGCGCGCGGTTCACCTCCTCGGTAAGGCCTACGCGTCGCTTGGGGACTATCACCGGGCTCGGCGAGCGTTCCGACACCTGACCAAGCTCGAAGGCGACGACCCCGAGAGTCATGTCCTCTATGCGGCAGCCGCGGTCCGGTGTGACCGGCTTGAGGAGGCCCGTCGAGCCCTGATGGCTGCGATTAAGCTCGACGCCAATCACAAGCAGGCCTACCGCTACGCTGCGGCCCTCTGGGAGCGCCTCGGAGACGCTGAGCGAGCGCGCAAATTCCGAGCCCGCTACCAAGCCCTCAAGCTCCGCGGGTAGCGGTTCGGCTCGTGACTCGTCCTCTTCTCCTCCAGGCAGCTCTTCTCGCGCCGATCTGCCTCGTGGTTTGTCTCGCGCCCCCCGTCTGGGCTGGGCAGGACGATCTCGCGCCGCTCCACTCAGCGACGGTCGCGACCAAGCTCCGCACCTTGCGCGGGTTGCCGCTCAAGCGCTTGATCACGAGCGCCAAGGGCTGGCGCCGGGTGACCAAGGCTCTCAAGGGGGCTCCCCCCGCGCCGGCCTTCGCTCAGGGAGAAGTCTGCGTCCTGATCGTGGTCGACGAGAGCGGCGGCGCGCGCTCCTGGATCGAGTCGATCAAGCGAAACCCCAAGGGCGGCGTCCGGATCAAAGTCCTCCGTCGCGACGGGGAGGTCTCGGTCGAACCCTCGATCAAGGCCTTCTTCCTCCGCCTGAAGTCCTTCGCGGGCGGCATCGAGCTGCTTCATGTGACGCGACTTCCCGAGGACCAGGGCACGATCCAACGGCGCTTTAAGGCCGACCCCACCGATCGCGGGCGCAGCCGGCTCCCTCGCCTCGGCCCCGACCTCCGCTTTCGTTGGGAGACTCCAGACGGCGTCGCGCCCGTAGGCCTCAAGCTTCGTCACGAGACGCGCTTTCCCAACCAACGTCGACCCGCCGGGCTCAAGACAATGGACTTCCCGCGCGGAATGGCCTTCCCTCGCCTCCGGCGCGGAACGCGTGAACGGCACGTGTTCGCGGCCTACTGCAAGACGCACCGCTGTCAGAAGGCGCTCCTGTTCGACGCCCTCCCGCCGATCGGAGCGGACGGCAGCCCCCGTCCGATCCGGCACGTGTTCAAGCTCGAGCCGCGCCCCGCTGGACCCCAGCGAAAGTAGCATTATGTCCTCCCAGGACGATCAGTGAGCCGTTTTGACAGAGGGCGGCGTGGCCCCCGCAACGCGCGCCCGGGCGAGGAGCTGGTCGTGCAGCTCAAGTCGAGCCCGCGCAACCCGCACCCTTGGCACTGGCGAGGGCGAGTGATCGGCCCCGCGAACTGCGCTGAGGGAGCCGTGGTCCGGATCGAGGGCCCCGACGGTGAGCCGCTCGGGCGCGGGCTCTACCACCCTCACGTGACCCTCGCGCTGCGAGTCCTGACCCGCGACCCCGACGAACAGATCGACGCGGCCTTCTTCGCCCGTCGGTTTCGCAGCGCCCTCGCGCTGCGCGAGTCGCTCCGGATCCTCGAAGTCTCTGACAGCTTCCGCCTGATCCACTCGGAGTCCGACGGAGTCTCGGGGCTGATGGTCGACGTGTTTGGGAAGGTGATTCGCGTGGACGCCTTCGCGCGCGGAATCGCAATGCTCGAGGCCCCGATCCGAGAGGCCCTAGCCGAGGTGTTCCCTGGCTATCGGGTCGCCGTTCGCGGCGACGCGCGCTGCGAGGACATTGAGGGCTTCCGAGTCGAGGGCCGCCCAGACGACCCCGAGGCCTGCAAGGTCACCGAGAACGGCGTTCGGTTCCACGTCGACCTCAGGACCGGCCACAAGACCGGCTTCTTCCTCGATCAACGCGACAACCGCAGAGATCTTGCGGCCCTGGCCAAGGGCCGGAGCGTCCTCGACATTTGCACCTACACCGGCGGCTTCGCCCTCCACGCGGCGGCCGGGGGCGCCAAGAGCGTGACCGGCGTCGACCTCGACGAGAAGGCGATCGCGACCGCGAAGCGCAACGCCAAGCTGAACCAAGTCAAGGCCCGCTTCGTTCAGGCCGACGGGTTTCACTACCTCCGCCAACTCGCCTCAGGGGGAGAGCGACCCGAGGTCCTGATCCTCGACCCCCCCAAGTTCGTCCGAGATCGCAACGAGAAAGAGGACGGAATGCGGTCCTATCGGGACTTGAATCGGCTCGGTCTCGAAGCCTTGGCCGACGACGGGATTCTCCTGACCTGCTCTTGCTCGGGTGTCGTGAGCGAGGAGGACCTCCTCGACTCGCTGCGCAACGCGGCGGCTCGAGCGGGTCGTCAGCTGAACGTGTTCCGCTTCTCGGGCGCCGCACCCGACCACCCCGTCGCCCTCCACGTCCCCGAAACTCGCTATCTCAAGGCGATTTGGGCTCGAGTTCGCAAGCTCTGATTCGCTCCCGATCCGGATCGAGCCGTGCGGTCCGAGGGCAGAGGGGTAGACTCACTAGATCACCCGAGGTGTATATGAGCGACTCCGCCACCGAGACCACTGACGCACCCACCACGAACCAGATCGTGACCCTGACCGAAAGCGCTCAGGAGCGGGCCCGCCACTTCCTCAAGGAAGAAGCGGAAGAAGGCCAAGGGGAGTCGGTCCTCCGCGTCGGCGTCAGCACCGGGGGCTGCTCTGGCTTTGAATACGTGGTCAAGGTCGGTCCCCTTGAGTCGGACGACATCATTCAGACCTACGAGGGCTTTCGGGTCGCGATCGATCCCGTCAGCAAGCAGTTCATAGACGGCTCGGTGCTCAACTACATAGACACCGTCGGCTTCGCTGGCTTCAAGTTCGAGAACCCACAGGCCAAGAGCAACTGCGGTTGTGGGAAGTCGTTCGACTACGAGCTCTAGCGCCCAGAGCGGTTCTTAGTCGTGAAGACCCTCGACCTAAGCGGCGGTCGCGAGACCTGCTCCTTCTGCCCCAAACTCTGTCGCCACGCCTGCCCCGCCGCAGAGGCCGAGGGCTCTGAGCAGGCGACTCCAACCTTCAAGCAGCAAGTCGCGATTCAAGCGGCCTCGGGCCAACAGCCGCTCGACGCCGAGCGCGCTCGCGTGCTCTACAAGTGTGCGGATTGCTCGGCGACGACCGTCGCCTGCCGCCACCGAGTCTCGGTCGGCGACTCGCTCCTCGAGGCCCGCGGGCAGGCCGTCAAGGCCGGCGTCGCCCCGCCTGAGATCCAGGTCCTCGCTGAGCGCTTCGCTGCCACGGGGTCCCCTTACAGCGCCGATCTCCGTCGCCGCGGCACGCTCGGACGTCCGCGCCGAGGGGAGATCGGAATCTATCCCGCTTGTACGACCCTCGCTCACGACCCCGGCGGCCTCCCGAGGATCATGACCCTCCTCGACTTGACGCAAACGGAGGTCACGACCGCGCTCACGGACCCACCCTGCTGCGGCTATCCGCTCCTCGCAGCGGGGCTCGTGGACGCGTTTCGAGCTCACGCCAAGCGCGTCGCGGCTTGCCTCAAGGACTTCGAGCGGATCGCCGTCGAGGGCGCCGGCTGCGCCCACACCTTGGGGGTGCGCTACGCAGAGCACGGGGTCCGTCTCGCCCCAACCGTCGCTCCGCTCGTCGACGTCTTGGCCGCCCACACCGAGCGCTGGCGGGACCTCGCCCCGAGCGAGCCCGCGACCAAGCGCTACGCCTATCACGACCCCTGCGCGCTGGGCAGACGCCTCGGCCGAATCGAGGAGCCGCGCGCGGTCCTTCGCGCCGTGCTCACGCGCCCAGACTGAGCCGAACTGTTTGATAAACACGGAGACGCCGGCCGCGCGGCACGAGTCCTGGACTCCAAGAGCGCCATAGACGCGGTCCGCGGCCGCACCGGTATCTCAGACCTGGACTCTGATCTTACCCGTCGGCAGC
>JAESQQ010000124.1 GCA_016765095.1 Planctomycetota bacterium
CCCGCAGCCGTCGTGCTCGTGGTCGGGGCCGCTCCGAGGCCGCCGCTGCGGGGTAGCGCCAGGCCGGGAGCTGGATCGACCAGGATCGTGATCGTCTCGTCGACGGTCTCGGCGCCGTCGGTCGCGGTGATCGTGAGCGGGTGGACACCGACTTGACTCGCGTCGGGGGTGAACGTGAACTCGGCCGAAACGTCGTCGTAGGACGAGTTGGCGAGGCTGCTGAGCATGACCTGGACCCGATCGCCGTCGGGGTCGTCTGTGACCAGGGTGATCGTGAGCGTCTCGCCGACTTCGACCGTCTGATTGCCGACCAGCGCCAAGATCGGCTCGTCGTTCTGCGCTGCGGGGCCGATCCCGTGCGTATTGAAGGCGTCCTGGAGGATCACGCGGTTGAGCCCGCCGTTGACGGCGAGGTCACCCTCGACGACCGCCTCGCGAGCGTCGATCAGGGTTGGGCGGTTGCGCATGCGAAACAGGCCAGCCGCGACGGCTTGGTCGATCATGGACTCGTCACCGGGGTTGCGGGCCATGGCAGCCTTGCGGGCTCGCCAGAGGGCGCCGGCGAAAATGTGACCGACCCTGTGGACGATGCCGTTGTTGTCTTGGGGCCAGACGTAGCGCCGATTGAGGTCCCGGATCCCGTCGGGCGGCGTGAGCCAGGCGCCAAGCCTGCCGTCGTTATAGAGGGCGGCAGGGAAGTAGTCGGAGAGTCCCTCGCCGAGGCCGCCGGCTTGGAGCGAGCCGGTCAGCTGGACGATCTCGCTGTAGAGGGCGTGGCAGTATTCGTGCTGGATCACGGCTCCGCTCTTGGCTGCCTCGCGCCCACCAAAAGTGCCCATGGCGATATAGCCCGTGAAGGATTCCCCGCCAGCGGTCACGTTCTGGGGCGTGAAGAACGCGTTGCGGTAGGGCTGGCCGTTGCGCTTGTAGCGGACTAGGAGCGGGTAGCGCGTGTCGAGGGCGGGGTCGGCCGCGAAGTCGGGGTAGGTCGCGCGGAGGTGCGCGTTGAAGCGCATGTAGTGGTGCCAGGCGGCGAGCTCGTCTTGGGCCGTCGAGTTCGAGTTCGGCTCGAGGAAGAAGTCGGCGGGACCGGAGTAGGTCAGCTCCTCTTCTTGGTGGACGAACACGCGCAGGAGTGGACCGGCGAGGGCGTTGTTGAGCGTCACGACGCCCGCTAGAGGGTGGTTGCCGTTCGCGTCGGTCGTGACGCGGTTGTTGCCCTGATAAATGTAGAGGCCAGCGAGGGGGACCTTCGAGCGAGGCGTGTCGCCGGGGTTCTTGTCGTATGCGAGGCCCTCGGCCTTGGCCTCGCAGGTCCGAGTGTGGCTGGAGATCACCTTGCCGTTCGCGCCGTCAATGAACTGGCGATAGGACTTGTGGTCCTCGGGCGAGATCGCGTCGACGCAGAGCGAGGCCCGGGCGCGTCCTTCGTGGACGTGGATCAGGCGGTTGATCGTAGGCGCCGAGGTGATCTCGCCGTCTTGATAGGTCGGGAGGTTCTCGAGGAGCGTGAGCTCGAGGGCCGGGTCGAAGTCCGTCACGAGGCTGGCCTGGAGGCCGGGGTAGTAGCGGCCGTCGACCCGGATCGGACGCCAGCCCTGCTCGCCTTGGGCGAGCTCGACCGAGAGCCCGCCGCAGTCGACGAGCATTCCCGAGACGCGCTGCTCGAAGATCACCCGGACGCGTCCTCGGCCGAGGTCGCGGGTCTGCTTGAGGACGAGGTAAGAGCCGACCGGCTGAAGCTCTGCGTTGAGCTCCACCCGCAGGGTGTCCTCATAGAGGGGGGCCAGCGTCTCCTGGAGGAGGGCCGCAGCGACTTGGGGGGCGGTCCCCGGGAGCTCCTCGGCGAACTCGAAGCGGACTCGAGCGGGCGTCCCTGTCTCCCCGTCCCAGCGGACTTGGGTGCCTGCCGTCCGAGCGAGGTCCTTGGCCGCCGCAACTCGGTTCGCGTCCGGGCCACCAGCGAGGGCGATACCGCCCAGAGCGACGAGGAGCAGCGAGGAAGTGAGGAGACGAGTCATGGCAACCTTCCGGGGTAACTGCCACTCCAAGAACACATGCCTCACCAACCCATGTCAGGTCTACGTCATGAGCGTTAAGTGTATGAAAAGGAAAGGGTTGCTCCCCTCACCTCTCGCGCACGGTCATCGAATCGTGGCCGGTGCGGGGCTTAGGCGAGTCCGGCGGGAACGTTGTGCACGGATTTCGGCTCTAGGAGTTCACGAAGTGACTCGGGTCTGAAACGAAACCGACAGGGCGAAATCGCCCACGCCCAGTCCCCGACCCTCCGCCGTCACTCGAAGCCGTCGCTCGGGCTACACGTGTAGCCTTGTTCCCGACATAGAGTTGCCACGTGAGTCACGGCCCGCCTACCCATAGCCCTCATACCCCTTGCCCCCTCTGTTGTGCGGAGGAGGGGAGCGTTTGCTTCGAGTCGGCGACCCTCTTCCGCCACCTCGCTTGTGGAGCGTGCGGACTGGTTTATGTGAGTCCTCTTCCGCCCGGCCTCCAAGACCTCAACGCCGGGATCTACGGGCACGCCCCGTCCGATCCGACGCCGACTCGGCGTTTGCCTCGACGTCACCTGCGCGAGCTGGCGTATCTGAGCCGGCAAAAGGGATCGCTGCTCGACGTCGGCTGCGGCGCGGGTCGATTCCTCCTCGCGGCCCGCGAGCGTGGCTGGCGCGTGGCTGGCGTGGACCTCTCGGAGTCGAACGCGCGCGCTGGACAGGCTACGGGCCTCGACGTGCGCAGCGCCGCCTTGGCGGACGCAGGCTTCGAGGAGCAGAGCTTCGACGCTGCGCGCTTAAACCAGGTGATCGAGCATGTGCCTGAGCCGCTCGATCTGCTCCGCGACGTGGCGAAGGTGCTTCGCCCCGGCGGGCTCTTGAGCTTGGCGACGCCGAACATAGCGAGCCTCAGCGCGCGCTTCCTCGGAGCTCAGTGGAACCACCTCGGGAGCGAGTTGAACGGGCACCTGGTCCTCTTCTCCCGGGCGACGCTGACGCGCGCTCTCGTGGAAGCGGGCTTCCGGCCGCTGCGCTGGAAGACGATCGGGCTCCGGTTGCGGCCGCGCAGCTCGGGCGTGAGAGATCGTGTGACCCGGCTCACCGCCCGCCTGCTCACACCGCTGGCCCAGGCCGCCGGTGAGGGGGGGCGCCTGCATGTCTTCGCCGAACGAACCGAGTTGGCCTGAGCAGGTGAGCAGCGCCGGATCCGTCGCTGCTCTAGTCTGATCCCATGCAGCGGATCGGGATCTACGAGGTCGTGCGCCCCCTTGGCCAGGGAGGAATGGGTGCGGTCTACGAGGTTAGACACCCAGAGATCTCGCGGAGGCTGGCTGTCAAGGTTCTTAGTAACCGCTCGAGCCCCGAAGCCCTCGAGCGGTTCACCCGTGAGGCCGAACTTCTCGCTCGGCTCCGCCACCCCAACGTCGTCTCCGTGCATGACTTTCAGCCCGGACCGCCGCCCTTCTTGGTCACCGAGCTCGTCGACGGAGAAGACCTCGCTCGCCAAATCGCCTCGAGCGGGCCTTGGGAGGCCAAGCGCGCGGCGCTCGTCATGAGGTCGCTCGCAGACGGAGTCGCGGCAATCCACGCCCAAGGGATCCTCCACCGAGACCTCAAGCCAGAGAACGTAATCTTGCGGCCCACGGGCGAGCCGGTGCTCCTCGACTTCGGCGTCGCGCGTGACGAGTCAGCCGAACGCCTGACACGGACGGGGGCCTTGGTCGGGACTCCGAGCTTCATGAGCCCCGAGCAGATCGCCGGCCGCCGGGACCTCCAATCTCCCGCGACAGACGTCTATGGCCTGGGCGCCTTGCTCTACTCCTTGTTGGCTGGCCTGGCCCCCTTCGCGGAGTGTTCGACGCTGGCTGAGCTCATGGCGGCCGTCGTGCAGCGTCCGCCAACTCCCCTCGACCGCCTCGTGCCCGGTCTTCCCCGGGACTTGGTGGCCGTGACAGAGAAGTGTTTAGCCAAGGCGCCTGAGGATCGCTACCCCACCGTCGAAGCGCTCCGGGAAGACCTCGACCGCGTGTTGGCAGGAGAAAGCGCGCTGGGCTCCTTGGGCAAGCGACGCCTGCCGCTGGCTGCCTTCCTGACCCTCGCCTTGCTCGCGCTAGGCGCCTTGGTGGCGAGTGTCATGGCCCCCACTGAGGATCCACCCTCGTCGGATCCGAGCGCGAGCGTCGAGCCCAGTGCAACGCGCCCGGCCTGGGAGCCGGTCGTGCGTCCCCTAGAGACGCTGTCCACCGCCGAACTGCGTGGGCGGGTCGCCGTCCTCCTCGACGGCGACCTGGATCCGGCCACGCGTTCTGTCATGCGACGACTCCTTCGAGCGCGTCAGGATCTCGACTTCGTCGAGCAGTTGCTGGGGGACCCTCTCTCGGCTCAGCGAGACGGGCGCTTGGTCGAGTGGTTGAAGCGCTACGGAGAGACGTTTCCCAGGCTTGCGGCTCGCCCGACGAAGGTCCTCGCGCTGCGCAAAGCACTGGGCAATCCGTCTTCGGTCGCGCTGCGTGGGTCCACGAGGGCCCTCCCGCCGGTGTGGGGCGAGTTCTTGGTCTTGGCCCCCTTTCGTGAACCCGGCACGGGCAGCTTCGTTCGATTCGCCCCAGGTGGTCTGGAGCTGACACCGGTCCCCACGCTCCCGCCCCTCAGCTCTACGGTGATCAGGGGCGGGACGCTGGTCGGGGTCACTCGGACCCAGGAACTTCTGCTGCTCGACCTCGAGGGCGGGCGGACTTGGAGTCCGAAGCTCAGCGTTGAGATTGTCCGCTTGCGGCGCGTGTCGTTCTGCGGAGAGCGACTCCTGCTGGCTGGAGATAACGGCATGCTCTGGACGACGCCGGCCAAGGCGGCCCTCGAAGCCAGCCCCGAACTCACGCTCCGAGCGTTTCCCAGTGGGCGCGGGGACGTCGGCGACAAGGGCACACAGACGACCGGGCTCCATTCCCTCGCTGGCGGGGACTTCCTGCTGCAACTCGTGGACGGCGGAATGGGAGCTAGCGCGACCTTCTGGGACCTGAGGGGCGGCGCTCAAAGGGGCGAGTTCCTTACGGGAACGACTCGGGCCGCGATCCATCCGGACGGGCGGAGGTTCGCATTGGGGAACGGCCCGCGGGTCGACCTCTGCTCTCTGGAGGCGATCGAGGCGAGGACTCCTCTGATCGCTTCCGACTCGCCCGTCGTCGCCGATATCGATGGTTTGGGCAGTCACCCTCGCACGGTTCGGGACATAGTCTTCGCGGGTGACTTCCTCCTGACCACCTGCGAATTTCCCACCTACACGGATCTGCGAGCGTGGCGCCTCAGCGACCAGGCCTTGATCGCGGTCGTAAAGATCAAACCCCGCTACTCGAAGTTTCTGCTCTATCAGGGGCGGTTTTTGGTCGCGATAAGTAGCCAGCGCAGCAACCCCGAAGTCTTGCTGAGCGCCTGGGATCTATCGAAGGCCCTCTCTGGCGAGAGCGACTAGGCCGCGACCGTGGGTAGCCAGGGGCGGCGCCGAAACCGTCGCTGCTCTAGTCTGACCCCATGCAGCGAATCGGGATCTACGAGGTGGTCCGCCGTCTCGGGAAGGGAGGCATGGGGGACGTCTACGAAGTGAGCCACCCCGAGCATTCTCGACCGCTGGCTGTGAAGGTCCTCCACGCCTCGAGCCCCTCGGCGCTGGAGCGCTTTGTTCGCGAAGCCGAACTCCTCGCTCGCCTCCGTCACCCCAACGTCGTCGTCGTGCATGATTTTCAGCTCGGTCCGCCCCCTTTCTTGGTCACCGAACTGATTGAAGGCCAGGACCTAGCGCATCGGGTCGCCGCCGACGGCCCGTGGGAAGCCGGGCGAGCGGTGGGAGTCGTGAGGTCGCTCGCGGACGGAGTGGCGGCGATTCACCTCGAGGGGATCCTGCACCGCGATCTCAAGCCAGAGAACGTGATCCTGCGCCCCACGGGGGAGCCGGTCCTCCTCGACTTCGGAATCGCGCGGGACGAGTCTGCCGAGCGCTTGACCCGCACCGGGGCGCTGGTGGGGACGCCGAGGTTCATGAGCCCCGAGCAGGTCGCCGGTCGTCGCGAACTTCAGTCAGCGGCGACCGACGTCTACGGGCTGGGAGCGCTCCTCTATTCCCTCTTGGCGGGCCAGTCGCCTTACGCCGAGTGCACGACCCTCGCCGAGCTGATGGCAGCGATCGTCCAGCGTCCGCCGGTTTCGCTCAGGCGCCTCGCGCCTGGCACTCCTCCAGACCTCGTCGCGGTGACGGAGAAGTGCCTGGCCAAGAAGCCCGGCGATCGCTACCCGACCGCCGTCGCCCTCCGTGAGGATCTCGATCGCGTCCTGGGGGGGGGACACTCGCTAGCCTCCCAGCGCAAGAGTCGGCTTCCTGCGCTGGCGTCCCTGACCCTCTTGCTCCTGGCGCTGGTCGCGGGGGCGGCGACGTTCCTCACCTCCGAGGGGGAGACTCAGGCGAGCCCGAGCGCCCGCGTCCAGCCCAGCGAGACCACGCCTGGCTGGGAGTCCCTCGTGCACCCCCTAGAGACGCTGCCCCACGTGGAACTGCGGAGCCGCGTCGCCACCCTCTTGGAGCAGGACCTTCCCCCCGCCACGAAGAGTGCCCTCCGACGACTCTTGCGAGCGCGAGAGGACCTCGACGTGGTCAAGCAGCTCCTGGCAGACCCGCTCGCGGCGGAGCGGGACGGGCGCCTAACCGAGTGGCTGAAGCGCTACGGGGAGACGTTCCCGAAGCTCGCGGTGGGGCCGACCAGGATCCTCGCGCTGCGGAGGACTCTGCGCGCTCCGTCCTCGATCGTGCTCGCGGGCCCCTCGAGAGTCCCTCCCCGGGTGTGGGGCGAGGGCCTGCTCGTCGTCTCGTCTCGCCAGCCGGGAGCAGGGAGTCTGGTCCGATTGATCCCGAGCCCCATGCGCTTGAGGCCCGCGCGGAGGGTCCCCCCCTATATCGCAGCCGTGGTCGAGGGCGAGATTCTGGCGGGGATCACGCTGGACAGGAAGCTGCAACTTCACCACCTCCGGAGCGGAAAGACCTGGAGCCCAGAGCTCGACGTCTCCAACGTGCACATTCCCAGGCTGCGTTTGCGGCGGGTGGCGCTTTGCGGCGAGCGGCTTCTGCTGGCGGGCAATCTGGGCATGGTCTGGGCGACGTCGGCCAAGGAGGCCTTCACGGGGGCCGCAAAGCTGAGCCTGACGATGCTCCCGGTTTCGCGCGCAGACGTCGGGAGCGGAGCCACCGAGACCACCGGGCTCTACTCCCTCGCGGGCGGCGACTTCATGATCTCTGTTCAGGACGGGGGAATGGGTGGGACCGCGACGCGCTGGGATTTGAGAACGAAGCCCTACGCGGGGCGGCTCTTTCAGGCAGCCACTCGAGTCGCTGTGCACGCTGACGGCTGGAACTTTGCTGTCGCCCAGGGGCAGAAGATCGAGCTCTGCACGCTGGACGACTTCGACCTTAGGGCCCCCTTGATCGCGTCGGATTCGCCGCTGAGGGCCGACGCCAGGCTGCTGGGCGGCCACCCTCGCCCGGTTCGAGACATGGTGTACGCCGGCGATCTCCTCCTGACGACTTGCGAGTTCGACACCTACACGGACCTCCGAGCGTGGCGCTGCAGCGATCAGGCCTTGCTCGCGGTCGCGAAGGTCAAGCCTCGCCACTCAAGGTTCATGCTCTATCAGGGGCGCTTCTTGGTCGCGCTCAGCAGCGAGAGGGCCCGTCCTCAAGCCTTGCTGACCTGCTGGGACCTGCGGGAAGGCCTCTCTGGTGGGAGCGACTAGGCCTCGACCGTCGGAGGCGCCAAGCTCGCTTCGCCCGCTGGCGAGTTCGCCCGGGCTTGGGCTTCTCGCGAAGCTCGCCAGAGGAGGCAGGCAGCACCTGCACCGAACGCGAACCCCATGGCGCAGCCTGCGCTGACGTCGGTCGGCGAGTGCACACCCAGGAGCGGGCGGCTGTAGCAGACGGCCACCCCCCAGGGGAGGAGCCCGGCCAGCGCGATACGTCGCCAGCCTCCGACACCCGCAAGGAGTCCCCAAGCGACGAACAGGGCGGCGCAGGAGGCGGCGGCGTAGCTGTGGCCCGAGGGGAACGAATAGCCCGTCTCGACGACCCAGTGCGAGCGGAGCCGCTCCGAGAGGTCAGGCGTGACCTCGGGGGTGAGCACTTTGCGCAGGTGCTCGCGGCGGGCTTCCTTGTCGCCGAGCCCGTAGAAGGCTTCGGGCGTCATGCCGAGCACGCCCTCCTTCGCGAGGCGCTTCACGAACGGGCGGGGGACGGCCAGGGTCCGCTTGATCGCGTATTCGTTGAACAGCGCCCCGCCGCCGACGACCAAGGCCGCCGTCAGCAATCCGGCCAGGGCCCAGCGGCCGCGATCGCGCCAATCCTGGAAGACGCCCGAGACGACCAGCGCGCTCCCAAGGAACGCGACGCCGGCCAGTCCCTCTTTGCCCGTGAACGAGACCCAGTAGGCGGCCTCGGCCAACCAGCCGTCGCCGCGCACCGGCGGGAGCGCGAATGAACCAAAGACCAGCGCCAGGGTTGGGATCAAGATCGCGAGCAAGGGCAGCGGCCGAAACGGAGCGGGTGGCGGGGGGGCTTCCGTCATGGGCGAGGCTCCTCGGGTGGCTCGTCGAGATCGTCGTCCTCGCGGCCTGCGTGGGGCGACTCGGGCTCGGGGCGGCGCACCGCGCCGCCGGGTCCAGTCTTGGGTCCCGGCAGGCCGTGCAGACGGGGAGCGTAGCTCGGCCCGCCCACCAAGCGGAGGAGGGCGGGGCACACCAAGAGGGACGAGAGCAAGCAGCCCAGGACGCCGACCGAGACCGTCAGCCCAATGCTGGCCACGCCGCGGTGGGCGCTAAAGGTCAGCGCGCCGAAGCCGACCGCGGTTGTCAGGGCGCTCAGGATCACCCCACGACCGGCAGCGGTCGCGATCACGGCCGGGACCACGAGGAGCGTCGGCCCGCGCATGGCTTCTCGCTCGCGGTGCAGGATATGGATCGCGTAGTCGATCCCGATCCCAAAGGTCAGCGGGAGCGCGAGGAGGTTCGCTGGGTTGAGCGTCCAGCCAAAGAGCAGAAGTGCGCCCAGCGCCCACGTGGCGCCGATCAGGAGCGTCAGCGTCGCGACCAGGGGCCGCATCACGGAGCGAAAGTGCAGGACCAAGAATCCGACCACGAACAGCAGCGCGACCTGTCCGGCGCGGAGGAAGCCGCGGCGCAGGAGGCGATCGGACTCGTAGAACTGGATCGGGACCCCGCCGGCGCTGGGCGCGACGCTCTGGACTTCCGCCACGAAGCGGGCCAGGGGCTCTTCGGCCCACACGGCTTCGCGGGGGTAGACCCGCAGCAGGAGCTTGCCGCTGCGCCCCACGAGGCGGTCGCGGAGGGCGGGC
>JAESQQ010000125.1 GCA_016765095.1 Planctomycetota bacterium
CTTCGGATCGCCCTTCGGCCCCCCCTCCTTCGGACCGCCCCCAGGGGACGGTCGAAGACGAGCGAAGTCCCCTAACGACGAGCTTGATCCTGTTCGTGGCGGTCGTAGGGCTCGGTCTCTGGGCCTACTTCGGCGAGGGGAGCGCGGCGCCGCCACCCAAGGCCGAGGACCACGGGATCTTCCCGCGCGAGACCTCGTATGCCTTTCACCCGATCCAGGTCGTTGGGATTCACCTCCAGCGGGGTCAAGAGTCGGTTCGCTTTTCGCGCGTCCCGACCGAGGCGGAGAAGCTCGGTAAGAAGACCACGACCGAGGAGGGACACACCGCCCCGATCAACTGGCAGCTGACTGAGCCGGTGGCCGATCGCGGGGACGACACCCAGATCTTCCGACTCTTGAATCGGATCCAGCACTCCAGTTGGGTGTTTCGGCTCGAGGACGCGAGCAGCTTCGGCGAGACCACGGTCGTCGTTCAGCTCGAGCGGAAAGAGGACTGGCCCTCTATGACCCTCACTTTCGGGACCCCGATCGGGGGCCAGGTCGGGATGACCGTCGAAATGCTGGATCGCCCGACGCGTCACTTCCGGATCAAGGATCCCCTCCATACCGAGCTCACCCGGCCGAACTGGGTCTGGCGGCGCAAGGTCCTGTTCGAGGTCCCGCTCGCGGAAGTCGGGGCTGTCCGGGCGACGCTCCGGACAGAGGCTGGAGAGCAGACGATCGGCGTTTCGCGCGGCGTGCGGACGTGGCGAGTCGACTCCCCGACGGGCGACCTCGCTGATCGAGGCAAGGCTGAGGAGCTCGTCGAGGCGATTCGCCTCTTGCGCGGCGCCACGATTCACGACGATCAAGTGGAGCCCCAAGAGCTCGAGGCGCTCGGGCTCAAGGCGCCCTACGCGACCCTGACCATCGATCGACTCGGGCACGAGCCGGCGCGTCTGTTCCTCGGCAACAGCCACCCCGAGCGCAAGGAGGAGCGCTATGCCCTCCTCGAGAGCCGCCCGAAGGTCGTGTTCACGGTCCGGACCGTGACCTTCGACGTGGCGCTGCGGCGCAAGCGCGAGCTCTACCTGAGCCGGCGGCTGTTCATGGTCGAGGGAGGGGCAGACGCCGTGAGCGCGATCGGAGCCGAGGTCTCGGCCGAAGGGCCGCGAGCGCTCCTCCGCTGGCGCGTCGAGCGCAAGGAGGAGGGCTGGCGCTTGCTCGACGAGGGGGCCTCCCCGCTCGCGGCCAAGTCTGAAGTGGATGAGCTGAGCCGGGCGTTGCTCGGGCTTCGGATCGGCGAGCGGATCGAGTCGCCGGACTTGGCGGCGCTCGGGCTCGACGCCCCGACGCACCGGATCGAGCTCTTCGAGGACGAGTATCGCCACGTGGTCGAGATCGGGAACAAGCTGGAAGACGGCAGCTACGCGGTTCGGCGCTTGATCAGCCACCCCACCCAGGGGCAGCCGCCGCTGTCTTTTGTCTACTTGGTTCGCCTCGGTGAGCTGCTCGAGAGGCTCGAGACGGCAGACCTGAGGCTCCTCAGTCCGCAGATCTACGCCGCCTCGAGCTGGGACGCGCAGCTCGTCGAGCTCAAGGAGGCCGACGGGACCCTGAGCGAGCGGGTCAAGTTCACCCCGAGTGACCCCGCTCAGCCACAAGGCCCCAAGGAGTGGATCTCCGAGACGAACCCAGCCAGCTTCGACGACGTGAGCTTCAAGAGCTGGCTCAAGCTCTTCGACCGGTTCAACGTGCAGCGATACGTCGCGCGCCAGAAGGGGGCTGCGCTCAAGAGCTACGGCCTCGACGCGCCGCGGACGCTCACGATCTGGGTCAACGGCTTCGAGAACGGGAAGCGGGTCATGACTCCCCAGGTGCTCCAGATCGGGCGTAGCGAGGGCGAGAGCGTCTACGTCATGGCACCCGGTGGAGCCGCGATTGGGCTCGTGGACGAGCGCTTTCTCAAGAAGATCTACCGCGGGTTCGACAAGGGCGAGGTCCTCTGGGAGGTCGATCCCTTCTACACGAGCAGCGTCCGTATCTTCCGCGACGGCCTCCTCGCGCTCCAGATGGTCAAACCGGGCAACAACTGGCTCTGGGGTGCTCGGGAGGTCCGGCGGCCCCTTCCAGTTTCGGCCCGCCGAGCGCTGGAGCGATTGCTCCTCGACGACGTGGTGGGTCGAGTTGTGCTCCACAAGACCGAGGCCATTACGCCGGAGCGCTTGGCCAAGACCGGGCTCGATCGTCCCCGCTGGCGAGTTGAGATCAAGACGCGGCCCCCCGGAGGAGACCCGAAGGTCCACGTGCTCGTGATTGGCTTGGGCGCTGGCGGAGAGGACTCCGTCTGGGCTCGAGCGGAATCGGGCGAGACCCTTGGGGTCTACGCCGGACTGCGCGCGATCCGCTCGTTCCTCAAGCGCGCCCAGCCTCCGCCACCTTTTCCCCCCAAGAGGGCTCGCTAGTCTGCTCCGGGCGCCCAAGATCACTATTTGGCGCGATCTTGCCCCTAAGTGTCGGTGTCACTCGGCATCCTCTCCGCCCATCGAGTAGATTTGCCCGCCGACGGGCGGAGGTTCTTGTGGCTAAGAAGAAGACCAAGAAGAAGGCCACCAAAAAGGCCACCAAGAAGGCCGCGCCCAAGAAGGCCACTAAGAAGGCCTCCAAGAAGAAGGCCACCAAAAAGAAGGCCACCAAAAAGAAGACGGTCAAGAAGACCGCCACCAAGAAGGCTGCTACGAAGAAAACCGCGAAGAAGGCTGCGCCCAAGAAGGCCGCCAACAAGAAGGCCACCAAGAAGACCACCAAGCAGGCTGCGCCCAAGCCGGCGGCCGAAGAGAAGGTTCCCGCGGCCAAGAAGAAGGCGACCAAGAAGGCGCGCAAGAAGGGCACCAAGCTCTGGGCTGAGCGCTTCAAGGCCGAGCAGACGGGACCTTGGATTTGCCCCAAGTGCGGTCTCCTCCCCTCACGGCGCACGCCCCTCTACGGCGTTGACGAGAAGCACCACTGCCCCAGCCTCGACTGCGACGAGATCGTCTCGATCCCACTCGACGATATCGAGTCGTCGGAGCGGCGCGGTTCGTGGCCCCCTCAGCGCAAGAAGAAGCTGGCCGGCGGGACCCCCCCCAAGACATAGTCGTCCGCCGCTGGACGTCCCTAGATGCCCGGGTTTTCGACTTGAATCCGTGCCCTCGTTTGGGACACTCCTTGCCTCTGGACCCGGCCTTGCTTCGCGCTTCCAAGCCAAGTGGGCACCGTGGAGTGGGCATTGGCAACAAGGCCCAAACAAGGCCCAAGCAAGGCCCAAACAAGGCTGGGAATCGTCCTCAGGACACAGACAAGAACACCCGGCACGAGGAATCAATGACGGACCGCTACCTCTTCACCAGCGAGTCGGTGGCCGCAGGCCACCCAGACAAGGTCTCTGATCAAATCAGTGACGCGATCTTGGATGCCATTCTGGCCGAGGATCCTCAGGCGCGCGTGGCCTGCGAGACGACCGTCAACACCGGCCTCGTGCTCTTGAGCGGCGAGATCACGACGACAGCCAAGGTCGACTACCAGACGATCGTTCGCGAGACGATTCGCCGAATCGGCTACACCGACCCCTCCCTCGGGTTCTCGGCGGACGAAGTCGCAGTGCTGGTCGCGCTCGACCGCCAGTCCCCCGACATTGCCCAGGGCGTCAACGAGGGAGACGGGCTGCACGCTGAGCAGGGCGCGGGCGACCAGGGCCTGATGTTCGGCTTCGCCTGCACCGAAACCGACGCTCTGATGCCGCTTCCGATCCACCTCAGCCACCGGATCCTGGAGAAAGTCAACGAGCTGCGCGAGAGCGGCGAGTTGGGTTGGCTCCGTCCAGACGGCAAGAGCCAGGTCACGGTCGAATACGAGGACGGCAAGCCACTGCGCGTTCACACCGTCGTGATCAGCAACCAACACACCGAGGAGGTCGAGCACGCCACGATTCGTGAGGAGTTGATCGCGAAGGCGATCCGGACGGTGATCCCGGCCGAGCTCCTCGACGACAAGACGATCTTCCACATAAACCCGACCGGTCGCTTCGTGATCGGTGGACCGAAGGGCGACTGCGGCCTGACCGGTCGCAAGATCATTGTCGACACCTATGGCGGTCGCGGCCGCCATGGCGGCGGCGCCTTCTCGGGGAAGGACCCCACCAAGGTCGATCGCTCGGCGAGTTACATGGCGCGCTACGTCGCCAAGAACATCGTTGCAGCGGGCCTGGCTGAGGAGGCCGAGGTTCAGTTGGCCTACGCGATCGGCGTCGCCGAGCCGGTCTCGGTCTTCGTCGACACCCGCGGGACGAGCGAGCTCAGCTCGCCTCAGCTCGCCGAGCTGGTTCGCAAGCACTTCAAGCTGACCCCGTCTGGGATCATTGAAACTCTCGACCTGCGCCGTCCGATCTACGAGAAGACTGCGGCCTACGGTCACTTCGGGCGCGAGTTGCCGGAGTTCCTTTGGGAGCGGACCGACAAGGCCAGCGCCCTCAAGAGCGACGCCATGGCAGCGAGCGGAAACGCAACAAGTTAGCTCGATCGCCGATTCTTCACCTCAACGGTGTGACGAAGTCACGGGACTTCCGCACTACCTGAGACAAACAACCCCCTGCCGGGACCCTGACTCCCGGCGCACCTCTCCACTAGGGAGCACGCTATGAGCACGGACGTCGCTACGTTCACCGACTTCAAGGTCAAGGACATGAGCCTGGCCGAGCTGGGCCGCAAGGAAATCGCAATCGCCGAGACAGAGATGCCCGGCTTGATGGCGATTCGCGCGGAATACGCCGGCAAGAACCCCCTCGCCGGCGCCCGGATTGCTGGCTGCTTGCACATGACGATTCAGACTGCGGTCTTGATCGAGACGCTGATCGACCTTGGCGCCGAGGTCCGTTGGGCTTCGTGCAATATTTTCAGCACGCAGGACCAGGCGGCCGCCGCGATCGCCGCCGCGAACATTCCGGTGTTCGCCTGGAAGGGCCTCAACGAGGAGGACTTCTGGTGGTGCATTGAGCAGACGGTGACTGGTTCGGCGGACTGGTCTCCGAACATGATCCTCGACGACGGCCAGGACCTGACCCGTCTCGTGCACGAGAAGCACCCAGAGCTTCTCCCGAACATTCGCGGCGTCAGCGAGGAGACCACGACCGGTGTCCACCGCCTTCGCGAGTGGGAGGCCAACGGAACCCTCAAGCTGCGCGCGTTCAACGTCAACGACTCGGTCACCAAGTCGAAGTTCGACAACCTCTACGGCTGTCGCGAGTCGCTCCTTGACGGGATCAAGCGCGCGACCGAGGTCATGATCGCGGGCAAGATCGGCGTGGTCTGTGGCTTCGGCGACGTCGGTAAGGGCTCGGCCCAGGCGCTGCGCAACATGGGCGCTCGCGTCCTGATCACCGAGATCGATCCGATCTGCGCGCTCCAGGCCGCCATGGACGGCTACCAAGTCGTGACGATGGAGGAGGCCGCCGCCCAGGGCGATATCTTCGTGACCACGACTGGTTGCCACGGCGTGATCACGCGGGCCCACATGGACGCCATGAAGGACCAGGCGATCGTCTGCAACATTGGACACTTCGACACCGAGATCGATATCGCCTCGATCCGGGACTTGGAGTGGGTCAACGTTAAGCCCCAGTTCGACCAGGTGATCTGGCCGAACGGCAAGCGCCTCAACGTCCTCGCAGAGGGACGCCTCGTGAACCTCGGCTGCGCGACGGGCCACCCGAGCTTCGTGATGAGCGCCTCGTTCAGCAACCAGGTCATGGCTCAGATCGAGCTCTGGACCAACGCGGACGCCTACGAAGTCGGCAAGGTCTACGTCTTGCCCAAGGCCCTCGACGAGAAGGTCGCCCGTCTCCACCTCGAGAAGCTCGGCGCCAAGCTGACGACTCTCACCCCGGAGCAGGCCGATTACCTCAACATTAAGGTTGAGGGCCCCTACAAGCCGGACCACTACCGCTACTAGTCGGTCGGGGTCTCCCCGCACGCAGACCGCGAACGCGAGAGCGTTCGCGGTCTTCGCTTTGGTTCTCGGCCGTGTGCAACCGGGCCCGGGGACCTACTCATTCCCATTCTCATTCCTTTTCTCTGTTGATATCCCCTGTTCAAACTCCTCCGCGACGGCTCCTTCGCCGTAACAGGGCAGTGCCTGAGCCGCTACGCTGTGGCGGACGCTGGGAGGCGGCGTGATCGCTGTTCGAAACTTGCTGCGACGGAGGCTCCGAAGCCTGTTCGCGCTGCTCCAGATCGCGGTCGCGATCGCGGCCTTTGTCTCGATCGTGGGCGTCACGAAGGGGCTCCGCGGGCAGTTCTACCGGCTCGGTGAAGTCTTCGCCTACGACCTCGTCGTACAGGCCGCGGGGGCCCCCTCGCCGATCTTCTCGACGGTCACGCGGGAGGAGGCCGCGAAGATCGCCCAGGTCGAGGGCATCGAGAGCGTCTCCCTGATGAGCCTGCACGCGTTTCGGCTCGACCAGCTCAAGCAGCCCGTGATCTTGCTCGCCCTCGACCCGGGCTCCGAGCTCATGTCGCGTCACGAAGTGACCCGGGGACGCGAGCTCCGCAAGGACGACACGACCCAGATCCTCGTCGGGGACGTGATGGCCGAAGACCTCGGGATCGACTTGACGAACCTCACGGTCGGGGGCGGCTTGAGCGGCCCGCCCCCTGAACTCAAGATCATGGGGGGCAAGACTTATCAAATCGTGGGGGTCTTCCGCTCGCCGCTCTCGGAGGTGCGCTTCCTCTCCGGCGGCGGGATCATGAACCTCCAAGCGCTCCTCGACGAGTCCAACGGCCAGCCGAACATGGTCTTCGCGCACCGAAAGCCGGGAGGCCGGGCCGTGACGCCGCAGGAGGTCCGCGCGGCGATCGCGGCCAGCCAGGCCTTGGCGCCGGCCGTCAGCGAGGCGGTTCCTCGCCTCAAGGGCGACACGATCGAGGGCTTCTTGGGCGGCTTTAAGCAGGCGGAGCTCGTCGAGCGATTCGCGATCGCGGTCCTGTTCCTCGCGGCGCTCGTGAGCGGGATCGGGGTCGCGAACACAATGCTGATGAGCGTCTTCGACCGGACGCGAGAGATCGGCCTCCTGCGCGCGGTCGGCTGGTCGCGAGGTCGGATCGTGCTCATGATCGAGGCCGAGGGGGTGATCCTGTCCACCGTCGGGGGGCTGCTCGGCGTCCCGATCGGGCTCGTCTTGATCTGGGCGTCGGGGCAGATGGTTCAGCTCGGCTGGCTGAGCGTGGAGCTCGATCCGCTCCTCTATGTCCAGGCGGTCGGGGCCGCGACCCTGATCGGTCTGATCGGCTCCGCCTACCCCGCGCTCCGGGCGAGCTATCTGGAGCCAACCGAGGCCCTTCGCTATGAGTGATCCCGCCGCGATCGAGTGCGAGGACGTCGTTCGTGTCTACGAGGGTGGGCTGGTCGAGGCGCTACGGGGCGTGAGCTTCTCGATCCCGGCTCGGAGTTCGGCCGCGATCGTGGGGCCGTCTGGGAGCGGCAAGAGCACGCTCCTGCACTTGATCGGAGCCCTCGATCGGCCGACGAGCGGGCGAGTCTCGATCCTCGGCGAGGATCTCGAGAAGATCCGCGACCTCGATACGCTCCGTGGGCGGACGATCGGGTTCGTGTTCCAGCTCCACCACCTGATCCCCAACCTCCCGCTCTGGGAGAACGTGACCCTCCCCGCGCTCCCGCTCGGGATCCCGCGCGCCGAGCGGAAGCGCAAGGCCTGCGATCTCCTCGAGCGAGTCGGCCTCGCTGCGCGGGTGAACTTCCTCCCCGTCAAATGCTCCGGCGGCGAGCGCCAACGTGCCGCCGTGGCGCGGGCGCTGATCAACGACCCCAAGATCCTGCTGGCCGACGAGCCGACGGGCAGCGTCGACTCCGAGACCGGTCGCCAGATCCTGGAGCTCTTCGAGACCTTCGCCAAAGAGCGCGATATGACTCGGGTGATCATTACGCACAACGAGGCGATCGCGGCTCAGGCGGATATGACGCTCCGGATCGTCGACGGGCGGCTCGCAGAGCCGAAGGCCGTCGAGGCGTAGCGCCGCACACTCGTGCTCGTGCTCGTGCTCGTCCTCGTCCTCGAAACCCCGCACCGTCCAGATCTCACTCGGCCCGTAGCAGGGCGCCCGAGTCGACCTGCCCTGCCTCCACCCGGGCGGTTCGCAACACGCTTCGTAGGGGCGGGGTTTACCCGGGGTAAACCCCGCACCCTACAGATCGCATTCGCCCCCCCCAGTCGACCGACCCTGGCCTCTCTCGCAACACGCTTCCGTA
>JAESQQ010000126.1 GCA_016765095.1 Planctomycetota bacterium
GACAAGTGCGCGAGGGCGTCAGAGGCCGAACGGCGCCCCCTCGGGGGCGGGCGGGGGTAAACCCGCCCCTACGAAAGCGCGTCGCGAGCCCCTTGAGTGGGCCCACGGTCGGCCGAGTGCGATCTGTAGGGTGCGGGGTTTACCCCCGCCCGACGCCTGTCCCGGAGAGACAGACGGCCTCTCTTCCTCATCTAGAGGGCGGCCTCACTCCAGCGACAGCCTTGGCGTTTCTTGGCGTCTCTTGGCGGTTCAAGAACTCGGAGTCCAGACGTCCAGCGAGGAGTTACCCCTCCAGATCGACTTCAGGGCGATAGCAGGGCCGAGTCGCCGTGCAGGTCTCCGGGCAGACGCCCGATCCGTCGGGACCCACGGCTTCATGGGTCCGCAGGCACCAGGAGCCCGTGTTCAGCGGCTCGTCGGGGTCTTCGAAGCCCTCAGCGGGTGGGTTGAGGAAGTAGCTCTTGTTCTCGAGGTAGTAGCAGGCTTCGGGTGGCTTCACTTGTCCCCTCCCTGCTCCGCGAGGCGCGCAAGCCCTCGAGCGATCAGGCGGTTCAGCAGCACGAGCTTGTGTCCGTTGTGAGGTGTCGGCTGGGCACCTGCCACAGCGGCGGCCCCAGCTGCGGCCAGGGTCTCTGTGGTGAGCGGCTTCCCTCGCAGGGCCGCCTCGGCTCGGCGCAGGCGGCGCGGTGTGGGCGCGATTCCACCGGCGGCGAGGCGGACTTCCTTGACGACGAGCTTCTTCCCGCCTGTAAAAGTCGCGGCCACTGCCAGGTTCACGAGCGCGAAGTCGAAGGACTGTCGCTCGCGAACCTCGAGGTAGGTGCTACTGCTCGCCAGCGCCGAGGGGAGCAGATCGACGCGCGTGATCAGCTCGTCGTAGCCCAAGACCGTGTCGCCGATCGCGCCCGACTCGGGGGAGCGGTAGAGGTCCTCGATGGCCAACTCGCGGGTGCCCTTGGGGCCTTGAATCCTGAGCTTGGCGTCCAGCACGATCAAGGCGGGAGCCAGGCTGCTGGAGTGAGCGGAGAGGCAGCCACTTGCGGGGAACACCCCGTGGAAGCGCGTCAGGGCTCCAGGCGCCGCGGCCGCGCAGGTGTCGTCGCCGAGGCGGAGGCAAGCGTGGCGCGTTCGCAGGTAGGCGCAGCGCGGGAGCTGGCAGAGGTTTCCCCCCAGGGTTCCTTGGTTGCGGACTTGTGGGGTCGCAGCCTCTTCCGCCGCCTCCGCGAGCGCTGGGAACCGCTTCCGCAGCTCGGCGTCGGAGAGCATGGCGAGCGTCATTCCCGCCGGGAGCGAGTTGGGGTTGCCCTTCTCGAAGGGGACTTGGCCGAGCCCGACGATCTCGTCGGTCTCGAGGACGCCCTCCTTGAGGAGATCGAGGAGGTCCGTTCCGCCCGCCTTGGGGAGCGCGAGCGGATGATCGTGCAGGAGAGCCGCCGCCTCGGGGTAGGTCTTGGGCGCGGCATAGCTGAAGGGCTTCACTTTTCCTCCTCCCCTGCGGCGAGCGCCGCGAGCACTTTGTCGGGTGTGATCGGAAGGGACCGAACGCGAGCCCCGATCGCGTTCGCGACGGCGTTCGCGATCGCGCCAGCGGTCGGGATCGCGGGCGGCTCTCCGAGGCTGCTGACGCCCGTCGAGGTGATCCCGTTTGCGACGCTCATCGGAATCGAGACGATCTCGGGCAGGTCGAGCGAGCCGAGGATCTTGTAGCCCAAGAGGCCCGGGTTGAGCTGGCGTCCGCTGCCAGGATCGAGGAGGCGCTCCTCGAACAGGGCGTAGCTGACGCCTTGGATCACGGCGCCGTTGATCTGGCTGCGCGCGGTGAGCGCGTTGACCACCGTTCCGCAGTCTTGAACCGCGACGACCTTGAGGACACGGACGGTCCCGAGCTCGACGTCGACTTCGACTTCAGCAAACTGACACCCCGCGACCTCGCGCGCGAAGCGAGGCAGGCGGAAGTCGCTGCCTTCTCCGCGCCCGCTGGCCTCGACGGTCTCGGTCTGGAGGAGGGCGCAGACTTTGGCGAAGGGAAGCGCCTTCTTGGCCCCCGTGAGCTTGCCGGCTCGCAGGCCCCAGCCTTTGGCCTCGTCGGCAGGGACCCCAAGCGCGCGCGCGGCTTGAGCCAGGAGGGCCTTCTTGGCTTCGTAGGCGGCTTCTCGCGTCGGGGGCGCAATGCTGGGCGAAGTCGTCGAGCCACCCGACGCGGGCCCGACCGGGTCGCGGGTGTCGCCCAGGTGGACTTCGATCTGGCTCGGCTGGAGGCCGAGCTCCTCCGCCACGAGCGTCGCCATCAGGGTCCTGGCCCCGCTGCCTATGTCTTGAGCCCCGTTGCGGACTTCGACGGTCCCGTCGCGACTAATGCGGACCAGGACGACGCTTCCCGGGCGGCCGTTGTGTTTCCAGCGTGCTCCGGCCAGGCCGAAGCCGCGCTTGAGGGGACCTGTGCCGCTCCCAGACGCCTTGCGACGAGACCAACCGATCTCCTTGGCGCCTCGCTTCCATTGCGCTTGGCGGACGGGGTGAGGGTCGTTCTTGAGCCGGAGCGCGAGGGGGTCGATTCCGATCTTCTCGGCCAGCTCGTCGAGCATGCCCTCAAGCGCGAACACGCCCTGGGGGTGGCGCGGGGCGCGGAACGCGCGCGCGCGGCTGGCGTGGGTCGCCACGTCGCGGTGCTCGCTGTAGGTCGCTTGGAACGAGTAGATCCCTGGGTTGAACACGCCCGCGCCACCTCCGACGCCACCGGTGCCGAGCGAGCGGACCTCGGCTCCGAGCAGAGTCCCGTCCTTCTTGGCGGAGAACTTGCAGCGCTGGATCGAGTCGGGGCGATTGCCGGCCAGGTGCTCCTCGGCCCGATCGAGCATTAGGCGGCAGGGTCGCTTGGTCGCCTTGGCGGCTTTGCAGCAGAACACGTCCCACACGTCGGCCCCGAACTTCGAGCCGAACCCGCCGCCCATGTGCTCGGTAATGACCCGGACGTTCTTGCCGGGGATCCTCAAGGCCCGCGCGATCGAGCGACGGACGGAGAAAGTCCCCTGGGTCGAGGCCCAGACCGTGAGCTGGTCCCCGCTCCACTTGGCGACGCAGCCGTGGGTCTCGAGGCAGGAGTGGGTTTGGACTTGGGTCCGATACGTCGCGTCGACCACGACGTCGGCCGCCTTGTGCGCCGCCTCGACGCGCTTCTTGCGGCCTCGGACTCGCGCCCGCCCCGCGTTGCCGCCGCGTCCCTTGACCGTGGGCGCGCCCTTGGCGAGGGCGGCCTCGACGCTGACGACGTGGGGGAGGACTTCGTAGTCGACTTCGATCAGGGAGAGGGCGTCGGCCAGGACTTCTTCGCTGATCGCCGCTAGGCCAGCCACCGCCTGGCCTGCGTAGCGGACGGTTCCGCCACGAGTCAGGTCTTCGGCGTAGAGCACTCCGGGGTACGCCTTGGCCTTGCTCAGGTCGAGCTTGCGGACCTTGGCGTGCGCGTGGGGGCTGCCGAGGAGGCGTGCGTAGATCAGGTTGGGGAACCGAATGTCGTAGCTGTAGCGGGCACGACCGCTGACCTTGAGGGGGGCCTCCAGGCGCGGGTGGTCGCCGCCGACGACGTCGAGCTGGGTCCCGAGGTCCCAGGGGGCTGGACCGTCGCTCGCGGGGACTTCGACTTTCTTCTCGTTGCCGGGGAACCCGAGTCGAAGTTCGCTCACTTGCCACCTCGCGCGACGCGCTCGACGGCGCTCAGGACGTTGGGATAAGTCCCACAGCGACAGAGATTGCCAGCGATCGCCTCGCGGGTCTCCTGGGAGCTGGGTTTGGGGTTGCTCTTGAGCAGCGCCACGCAAGACATGACCATGCCCGGCGTGCAGAATCCGCATTGGAGCGCGTCTTCCTGGCAGAACGCCTCCTGGACGGGGTGGAGACGCTCGGGCGTTCCGAGGCCCTCGATCGTCGTGATCGGGACGCCTTCGACTTCGATCGCGAGGAGCAGGCAGGCGTTCTGCGGTCGCCCCTCGATCCAGACCGTGCAAGCTCCGCAGGCCCCGCGATCGCAGACTCGCTTGCTGCCGGTCAAGTCGAGGTGATCCCGGAGCGCGTCGAGGAGGGTCGTTCGCGGCTCGACGTTCACGGTCCGCTCGGTGCCGTTGATCTTCAGGCGAACTTTGCCGGCGCTGGGCCCTCGCCAAGCGATCTTGCCCTTGGGAGCCTCTTGAGCGAGGACCGCTCCGTGCGCGAGGCCGGCGATCGCCGCCGCTCCGCCGGCCGTGGCGAGGACCTCTCGTCGGGAGAAGCCAGATTCGGAATCAGGTGCCATGTCCACGCTCCAAGCCACGGGTATAGCCGCTCCGCAGGCGCTCTGCACGGTCGATCGGCGTCACAACTGGCGCGAACCTGCCGTCCGAGAGGGGAGATACTAGACTCCAAGCCGACTCGACCCCTCGCCATGACCCCACCCACAGCACGCACTCGAGCTCCTCTCGGAGTGTTCACGATCTCCGCTGGGCGGACGGGGACGCACTACCTCTCGACGCTCTTTGCGTGTGTACGCAAAGCATGGGCGGGACACGAGGATCTCCCGATCGGAGTCGGACTGCCCATGGCGGCCTTCGCTCGTGGCGACGAGGAGCCCATGCGCGAGGTGGCCGCGCTCAAGGTCAAGGTCGTTCGAAGGCGGGCGGGCGAGGGGAGCTACTTGGAGGCGAATCATGCCTTCGTCAAGGGCTACGGCTGGTTCCTGCCCGAGCTGCTCGGCCCCGAGAACCTCGCTGTGATCTACCTCCGACGCGCGCCGGAGCTCGTGGCCAAGAGCCTCGTTCGGGTCCGTGGAGTTCCGGGCCGGACCTCGTGGTCGCGGCTCTGGTATTCGGCGCCGGGGCAGGCCCGGAACCTCGCTGAGCCCGAGCCTGGGGCCGACGCGCTGGCGCTCGGCTGTTGGTATGCCGAGGAGATCGAGCGTCAGGCGGCTGCCTACCAAGAGCGATTCCCCGACGTCTTGGTCGTGGAGGTCAGCCTCGAGCAGCTCAACGACTTCGACTTCGTGCTCGATCTGTTCCAGGCGCAGTTCGGCCTCGAGGTCGACGAGGTCCGGCTGCGCGAAGCGGTCGGGACTCACACCTCCGACTTGAACCGCGAGTTCGTGGCGCCCCCCGACTTGAGTCACCTCGAGCTCCGCAACCCAGACGAGCTCCCCCCCGAAGAGGGAGCCCAGCTCCTGCGGGAGGTGGCGAAGTATCTCTGCGAGGGCCACGAGGCGGAGCTCCGGATTCAGGAGGAGGGCGCCGTGGGGCAGACGATCCTGACTTCGATTCTCCGGGTGGTCACGGGACAGGCGAGCCAACTCGCCGTCCGGTTCCAAGTCGAGATCCCCAACACGACCTTCGAGATCGACTTGATCATGAAGCTCCTCAAGACCCTGCGGCCCCTCGATTTGATGGGACTGCTCATTGTGCGGCGCCGCGACGGGACCTACGACCTCCCCGCAGCGAACAGCGACGGGGGGCTCGCGAGCGTCGTGCCCGTGATCGTGGGAAGCGCCCTCCGGAGGAGCCCCCTCCTGCTTTGGAGTCTCGCAGGGCTCGCGATCGTACTGGCCACGATCGCGGGCTACGCCCTCTCCCTCACGCTGTGACTTTGGCGGGCTCGCCCGCAGAGGGACACCCGCACAAGACCCCGGCGCACAAAACCCCCGTGCACAAGAAAAGCCCCCGTGCACAAGAAAAGAGAGCGTGCACAAGAAAAGCCCCCGTGCACAAGAAAAGCCCCCGTGCACAAGAAAAGCCCCCGTGCACAAGAAAAGCCCCCGTGCACAAGAAAAGAGAGCGCCGCAGTCTGCGGCGCTCTCTTGTGTTCGTTGGTCGGTTGGAGAGGGGGCTTACCAGCCCTCGTCGTCCCAGCCGTCGTCGTCACCTTCGGTCTTCTTGGGGGCGTCGAGGCTCTTCTTGGCGGGAGTGTCGAGGCCGTCGGTGTCCTCCTCGCCGTCCTCGTCCTCGCTGTCGGTGCCGTCGAGCTCGCTCGGGTCCTCAGGGGGCTTCTCGGCCGAGAGCAGCACGCGCCGGACCTCGATCTCCTTGACCTTGCCCTTGATCTCGTCAAGGACGCGCTTGTCGACGTCGACGTCGCTCAGGACGCCTTGGATCATGGCCACGCCGCCGTGGATCGGCTCGAAGTCAATGATCTCCTCGGGGTCGATCTTGAGGCGGTAACGGATCGGCTCCTCGCCGTCCTTCCACGTCTCCTCTTCGATCAGCCAGACGTCAACCTTGGTCAGGTCGATCTTGCCGTCCTTGGTGCGGACGTCCTTGAACGGGTCCTTCTCCTCGTCGCCCGAGGCGCGGTAGCCCATTTCCTCGTCCTTGAAGCCGTAGGGGTCGACGCCGGCCTCCTTGGCCTTCGCCTCGAGCTTGCGCCACTCGGCGACTGCGGTCTCGACTCGAATGATCTGGTCGACGAGCTCAGCCGTCTCTTGGTCCTCGGCGGTCGTGGTCGCGTCGTCGGCGCCTTCGGGGGCCTTCTCGCCCTTCTTGGCCGCTGCGTCCCACTCGCCACCCCAGTCCTCGTCGTCGGCCCAATCCTCGTCGAAGTCGCCGTTGTCGGCGGCGTCGTCCCAGGAGTCGTCCTTCCACTCCTCGTTCCAGTTGTCGTTTGCCTTGCGGTTGCCCGCCAAGTCACCGAACTCGAGCTTGGGGAGGACGATAATGCGTCCGAACTTCTTCTTCATCTCGACGCCGTCTTCGTCGAGGTCGTCTGAGCCGTCATCCTTGCCCGAGCTGCCAATTCCGCCGGCCGCGTCCGAGTCAGCCTTGCTCAGGCCGCCAGCCGCCGCCGCAGCGTCGTCGGCGATCCCGTCGCCGTCCTTGTCCTCGCCGGCCGCTGCCAGGCCGCCAGCCGCCGCCGCGGCGTCAGGCGTGTTCGCGCCACCACCGAAGTTGAAGCCAGGGCCGCTGTTGCCACCGCGGCTGGCGCCGCCACCTCCGAGGTTGGCGGGCAATGAGGTGTCGTCCTTGTCGAGTGACCTGGGGTCGGTGCTTGTGAGCGGGCCTGGGGTCACGCTGCCCGGCGCGCTGACGATCGGGTTGCTGTCGTTGCCGGGGCTGCCGGGGGTGCCGTTGGGGTAGAGGGGAATGTCGACGAAGCCGTTGCCGTCGGTGTCGTAGCCCGTGTTGCCGTTGGGGTCGGTGATCACTTCGCCGAGGCCGCCGTTGTCGCCGGCTCCGGGGCCCCCGCCGTTGAGCTCGTCCTCAAGGCGTGTGCGCTCGTCTTCGAGGTCACGAATTTGGTCGAGCAGCTTGTCGTCCTCGCCGCCGCCGTTGATCCAGTCGTTGAGCTTCTGCTTGCCGACGTCGAGCAAGGCCGCGAGCAGGCCCTGGAGCAGTTGACTGCCCGCTTTCTCCCAAACGCTCGGGCGGTCGTTCGCCTCGCGGTTGCGCTCGGCGACCGCCTTCTGACCGTCGATCTGAGCTTGGACGGACTCGAGTCGAGCCGCCATGCCCGCGCTCTGGGCGGCCGAGTTCGCGGCAGTCCCATAGGCAGCCGCAGCGTTTATGTGACGCATGACCTCGGCACTATCGGGAGCCGCGCCGGCCCCGATCAACTCCGCCGCCGTGCGGAGTTCCTTCTGTTGCTCGGTCGAGAGCGCCTTGAACGCGTTCTCGGTCTCCGCGTCTTCAGGAGCTGCCTGGCAAATCGAGGGGCTCGCAAAGCCAAACAGGCCTGCGATTGCGACGACAGCGATCCACTTTGATGAACGACTCATCTGAAAACCTCACTTCATTCCAGCGGCAGGGGGGCACCGCGAACAATATTCCCTAATGCAAGTGTCCATCCATGAAAAGACTGCCACAAGTCCAGCGTTTTAAAGGGAATTTCGTTTCAATACCGTCTCGCGGGACGATTTCCCGAGGTTGGTGGGACGGACTTGAACCATCGGGTCGCTGGGGCTGGCGCTCATGACTTCAATCATGACAGCGCAACTCGCAGAGGCAAGGACTCTGTGAATTGGAGCCGCTAGAGGGCTTGGATAGACCTCTGGCCTTTGGTCGGCTCTGGGTCGGCTCTGGGTCGAAGAGAGGAGGAGGCTGCCTACCAGGCGCCCCAGTCGTCCTCGTCGTCGGAGTCGGGCTCGACCTTCGGCGCTGGCTTGAGCGCCGGGGTCTCGAGGCCCTTCTTGGTCTCGTCCTCGGGGATCGGGCTCTCGTCGCTCTCCTCGAAGGGGTTGTCCTCACTGAGCTCGTCCCTGTCTTCGGGCGGCTTCTCGGCCGAGAGCAGGACCCGGTGAACTTCGAGATCCTTGACCTTGCCCTTGATCTCGTCGAGGACGCGGTCGTCGACGTCGACGTTGCTCAAAACGCCCTCGACCATGGCGACTCCGCCGTGGATTGGCTCGAAGTCGACGATCGCGTCGGGATCAATGTTGAGCCGGTAGCGGATCGGCTCCTCGCCGTCCTTCCACGTCTCCTCCTCGATCAGCCACACGTCAACCTTGCTCAGGTCGATCTTGCCGTCCTTGTCGCGAACGTCCTTGAAGGCGTCGATCTCCTCGCTCCCGGCCGCCCGGTAGCCCATGTCGTCGTCCTTGAACCCGTAGGGGTCGACACCGGCTTCCTTCGCCTTGGCCTCAAGCTTGCGCCACTCGGCGACGGCCGTCTCGACGCGAATGATCTGATCGACGAGCTCGGCTGCTGCGGCGTCCTCCGCGGTGGTGGAGGGGCCTGGCGCCTTCTTGCCCTTCTTAGCGGCCTCGTCCCACTCTCCGCCCCAGTCCTCGTCGTTGGACCAGTCCTCGTCGAAGTCGCCGTTGTCGGAGCTGTCGTCCCAGGAGTCGTCCTTCCACTCCTCGCTCCAGTCGTCGTTGGCCTTGCGGTTGCCTGCCAGTTCACCGAACTCGAGCTTGGGGAGCACGATCACCCGGCCGAACTTCTTGGTGGTCGCGACGCCGTCTTCGTCGTCGCCGTCTCCTCCCTTGGAGGAGCCGTCCTTGGCCGAGTCGGGGTCGAGGCTGCCCGCCTCACCAAGCTCGCCGCCAAGGCCCGCCTCGCCGTCGGGGATTCCGTCGCCGTCCTTGTCTTCGCCCTCAGCCAAAGCGCCCGGCGAGTTCGCGGCGAGTCCGCCTGCTCCAATGGAGGGCGTGGCTCCGCCACCGGGGAAGCCGACCCCGGAGTTACCACTTGGGCCGCCGTTGCGGCCGATCCCGCCGCCGCCGCGCAAGCCAGCGCTGGAGAGGTCGTCCTTGTCGAGTGAGTTTGGGCCGCTGCCAATGATGGGGCCAGGCAGGACGCTTCCGGGCGTGCTCAGGGTCGGATCTAGGCTCTCGTTGCCGGGGCTGCCTGGGGTGCCGTTGGGATAGAGGGGAATGTCGACGTAGCCGTTGCCGTCGGTGTCGTAGCCAGTGTTGCCGTTGGGGTCGGTGATCACCTCGCCCAGGCCGTTGTTGTCGCTTCCGCCGTTCGTGCCGCCAGGCCCGCCCCCTGCGAGCTCCTCCTCGAGGCGGATTCGTTCGTCCTCGAGGTCGCGGATCTGATCGAGGAGGGCGTCGTCTTTGCCGCCGCCGTTGATCCAGTCGTTGAGCTTCTGCTTACCGACGTCCATCAGCATTGCGATCAAGGCTTGGAGGATCTGGCTGCCCGCTCGATCCCAGACGCTGGGCCTGTCGTTGGCCTCGCGATTTCGCTCGGCGATCGCCTTGTCCCCCTCGATCCGAGCCTCAAGCAGCCTGATCTGGGCCGCCATGCCGTCGTTCTTGGCGGCCTGGTTGGCGGCTGTCCCATAGGCCTTGGCAGCGTTGACGTGCTTGAGGACCTCGGGGTCCTTAGGGCTCTTGCCCTCGCCGATCAACTCGGCCACTTTGCGGAGTTCCTTCTGTTGCTCGCCGGAGAGCTCCTTGAATGCGTTCTTGGCCGCCTCGTCGTCCTCCGGCGCAGCGTGGCCGATCGAGGCGCTCGCGAGCCCGAGCAGGGCGACGCAGGCGAACGTAGAGACCAACTTCGTAGGACGATGCATCCGAATCCTCACTTGACGAAACCGCTGGGAGACCGCGAACGGTCCCTAATCATGGCTCCAAGCGGGGCCTGACGCAAGAAATCTGTGAAACACCCCGAGAGGAAACCCCCTCAGGCCCCAACCAGGTCGGTTGTGGCGATTCCAGCGGTTGGTCAGTGTTTAGAGATCGCGGTCCAAGAGCACAGCGACGATGTCTTCTGGGTCGCCTGGCGACGCGAGAGCCGAATCCAGGTCGAGTGGGGAAGCCAAAGGCAGGCTTGTGTTTGTGGCGGCTTGACGGTTTGCCCGTGAAGGAGCGAGTACCAATATTTACCATTTGTTGGTACTCGGAGGGTGTATGGCGAAGAACACCAGCGTAGCTCTCGGCGATCACTTCGCTGATTTCGTGGAGGCCCTGGTCTCGGAGGGGCGATACGGCTCCACGAGCGAGGTGATCCGAACAGGGCTTCGGCTTCTCGAAGAGCGCGAGGCCAAGCTCGAACTCTTACGAGGGGCCATTCGGGAGGGTCTTGAGAGCGGCCCGGGAGCCCCATTCGACGTCGACTCGTTTTTGGCCAAGAAGCACCGCGAACAACAGAACCTCCCCAGCTCAGCTTGCCCAGCTCAGCTTGCCTAGCTCAGCGCGGCGACCAGGAGATCCCCGACCTCGGAGCACTTCGCCTCGCCGCCGAGGTCGAACGTGATCGCTCGCCCCTCGGCGAGGTGGGTCATGACGGCCTTCTCGATCGCCTCTCCGCACCTCGCGAGGCGCGGGTCGTCCGCCTTGAGGGCGAGCCATTCGCACATCATGGCCGCCGAGAGGATCGCCGCGATCGGGTTGACCCGATCCTGGCCAGCGTCGCGGGGGCTCGATCCGTGGATCGGCTCGAACATGCCGTGGTCGACGCCTATGTTGCCGCCGGCTGCCATTCCGAGGCCGCCTTGGGTGATCGCGGCGTTGTCCGAGATCACGTCGCCCACGAGGTTGGGCGCGACCACGACGTCGAACCACTCCGGGTTGCGCATTTGCCACATGCAGAACGCGTCGAAGAGGGCGGTGTCGGCCTCGAGCTCGGGGAACTCCTCGGCGGCGAGGACCTGGAAGATCTCCTCGAAATACTTGTGGGCGCCAATGATGTTCGACTTCGTGACGCAGGTCACCTTGCCCGGCTTGCCCTGGGCCTTGCGCTGTTGAGCCAGGCGGCAGGCGTGGCGCACGATCCGCTCCGTCGCCAGGCGGGTGATCTCGAGGGGAGTCTGGCGGCCGATCACGCGGCCCTTGTCGTCGACGATGTCGCTCGTGCGGCCCGTGTAGGCCTCCTCGGTGTTCTCACGCACGATCACGTAGTCGACTTTGGTGTGATCCCAGACCTGGAAGAACTTCCCTGAGATCTGGTGGGGCACGCCGGGGAAGAGCTTGACCGGACGGACGTTGGCGTAGAGCTGAAGCCGCTGGCGGTTTCCGATCACCTGGGCGTAGCCGGCGAGCTGCGAGGTCTCGTAGGGCTGACCGGGCTTGGTGAACACCGTCTTGCCTGCCGAGTCCACCCCTCCCACGGCCCCGAGCAGGATCGCGTCTGCCGCAGCGCAGCGCTCCTCGGATCCCTCGGGCCACTCGCGGCCGTGCTCGAGGTAGTAGGCCCCCCCGCCGGGGAGCTCCTCGAACTCGAACGAGACCCCCTCTCTGCTCCCGATCGCCTCCAGCACCCGCACGGCTTGCGCGGTGACCTCGACCCCGATCCCGTCTCCGGGCAGCGTGACTACGTGATAGCGATCCTTGGCCATGGCCCCTCCAGGACGAAACGAGGCGACATAACTACCAGAATCCGAGCTGTGGAGCCAGGTGGCGTGTCGGCGGCGGGCTGGCCAGTATCCCCCATGCCCCTCGTCACGCTCGAAGTCGTCGAAGGCCCAGACCGCGGCGAGTCCCGTCTGCTCGGGCCGGGGCAACGCCTCGTGATCGGGAGGGCCGCGAGCTGCGAGCTCCGACTCAACGACGCCGGCTGCTCACGCCGCCACTGCGCGGTCGAGCTTCGCCCGGGAGGGCTGTGGGTCGAAGACCTCGGCAGCCGCGGGGGGACGCTTCTCCTCGGGCGTGAGTTTCGCGGGAGCGGCGCCTTGGTTCCGATTGAGGGGGCGCGGGTCTGCCTCGGCGGGACAGAGCTTCGGTTCGGGGTCCGGGTCGGGGCCCTCGGTCCGCTGCCTGAGGTCTCTGGCTACGTCCTCGAAGAGCGCCTCGGGGAGGGGGGGAGCGGAGAGGTCTATGCCGGTCGGGAGCTGAGCAGCGGGCTCCGGGTCGCGATCAAGATCCTCCGAGAGGACGCCGACGACACGACTCGCGCCCGCGCGGCTCGTGAGGCCCGCCTCGCGAGCCAGCTCCACCACCCTGGGATCGCGCGGGTCTTGCGTCTGATCGAAGAGGGCGAGCAGTGGGTGCTGATCCGGGAGCTTGCCGAAGGCGAGAGCCTCGAGGACCGCCTCGCCCAGGGATCGCTGCCTTGGCGCGAAGCCTTCCGGCTCGGGGCTGCGGTCGCAGACGCGCTCGAGGCCGCGCACCAACACGGCGTCGTGCACCGAGACGTCAAGCCGGCGAACGTCGTGTGCAGCCCCACGGGACCGCGCTTGATCGACTTCGACCTCGCCTTGAACCTGGGGGGGACCCTCCAGCAGGCTTTGACTCGCCTGACCCAGACCGGCCAGGGACTCGGGACCCTCTGCTACCTGCCGCCCGAGCAGCTCCGAGACGCGCACCACGCGGGGCCTCGATCGGACGTCTACGGCCTCGGCTTGACGCTCCACCACGCGCTCACGGGGAGCCCTCCCTTTGGCGAGGTCGGTCCTGACGAGTTCCTCAGCGCGCTGCTCGAGACCGGTCCCAGCCCGCTCAAGGTCGAGGCGCTCCCGTCCGAAGCGGCCCGGGTCGTGACTCAGGCCTACGCCCTCAAGCCGAGCGAACGCCACGCGAGCGCTGGGGCCTTCGCGGCCGCGCTGCGGGCAGCTCTCGCCTAAACTGCTTTGCCTTCGCCCGCCCTTGCCCCATGCGGTGACGCTCGGGCGGGGATACTGCTCTTGAGCTAGCGACGATTAAGTGCGCGGGAGGCTCCAGAGAGGCCGAGCGGCAAGGTCTGGGGCCCGGGCGGGGGTAAACCCC
>JAESQQ010000127.1 GCA_016765095.1 Planctomycetota bacterium
GACCTGACTCACCGCGAGCGCGACCCCGAGCGCCCCGCCGGCGTCGCCGGCCGCAGGCTGGATCCAGATCTCGTCGAAGATCCCCGCCTTGTGGACTTTGCCGTTGGCGACGCAGTTGAGCGCCACGCCGCCGGCCAAGCAGAGGTTCTTCTCGCCCGTCAGCTTCTGAGCCGTCTTGCAGAGCCGGAGCACGACCTCTTCAGTCACGGCCTGAACCGAGGCCGCGAGATCCATGTCCTCCTGCGTCAAGGGGTCACCAGGATCTCGGCGAGGCCGACCGAAGAGCGCGTCGAAGCGCTTGTTGGTCATGGTCAGCCCGGTCGCGTAGTCGAAGTAGCTCTGATCGAGGTGGAACGAGCCGTCCTCCTTGAGGTCGATCAACTTCTCGAAGATCAAGTCCGCAAAGCGCGGCTCGCCGTAGGGCGCGAGGCCCATGACCTTGTATTCGCCGCTGTTGATCCGAAACCCGAGGTAATAGGTGAACGCCGCGTAGAGCAGGCCGATCGAGTGCGGGAAGCGCAGCTCCTTGAGCATGTCGACGCGACCCTCGCGCCCGTGGGCGATCGTGGTCGTGGCCCACTCCCCGACCCCGTCGAGGACCACGACCGCCGCCGACTCAAAGGGCGAGGGGAGGTAGGCGCTCGCGGCGTGAGAGTGGTGGTGGTAACCGAAGCGCAGCTGGTCGGGCTGGACCTTGCCGCGCTTCATGTCGTTGAGGCTGTCGAGGATCCCGCCGCGCAGGAGCAGCTTCTGCTTGAGCCAGACTGGCATCGCCTGGGCGAAGGAGCGATACCCACGGGGGGCGTGGGCGAGGTAGGTCTCGAACAAGCGGTCGAAGGTCAGGAGCGGCTTGTCGTAGAAGGCGACGGTGTCGACGTCGTCGAGCGAAATGCCGGCCTCGTCCAGGCAGTAGCCGATCGCGTTCTGAGGAAAAGTCTCGTCGAACTTGTGGCGCGTAAAGCGCTCCTCTTGCGCCGCCGCCACGATCGTACCGTCGCGTACCAGCGCCGCGGCGCTGTCGTGGTAGTAGGCGGAGATTCCGAGAACGAGCATGATTCGAGAGCGCCTGCGCGCCTAGAAGAGCGCGTAAATGAAGGGCGCTATCGCTGCGGAGTTCGCCGCGATCAGGACCCCGCCGACGGTGACCATCAGGATCAGGAGCGGAAGCATCCAGAGCTTCTTGTTGGCCTTGGTGAACCGGTAGAAGTCGCGGAAGAGGGCGATCATCAGAACACCTCCAACAGAGACTCAGCGTTGGTTTGCACCTCGACCGTCACGAAGTAGGACTCCTCTTCCGAGGGCTTCAAGCAAAGGGCGTCGCGTCCGATCAAGCGCATGTAGAGCGCGACGGGAGTCACGATCCCAAAGAACATGACCAGGAGCGTCAAGTTCGTCAGAAGCCAGGACATAAGCTTGGCGAAAGTCGCCGCCCAGATCCGATTGAAGGGCCAGAGGAGATTGGGGACCAAGATCGCGAACAGCGCCATGGTCGCAGCGGCAGCCAACGTCGGGACCGGGAGATCGCGACGGACGAGCCAATAAATCAGCGAGAACATGAGCAGCATGGCCATGATCGAGAAGCCGAAAGCGCGGTTGCTTTGCCTGTGTACGGGCATCTGGGCGGCCATGGTAACGCCAGCCCCCGATACACGTAACGCTCGCCCGAAAGCAGTCCCCAGACCAACCGCAAACCGCTCTACAACACGGCTTTCGGCCCAAGACGGCCCTCAAGACGGCCCTCAAGACGGCCCTCAGGGCTCGCGAAGCGTCGGGGCCCAAGTGGAGTTACCAGATTCCCCCTACTAAAGCGGAGCACGATTCTGACCGAGGTCGCCTTCCGAGCGGAGGGGAGTCGTGAGACCACACTCGCGGGCGACCTCTCAGAATCGTGGCCTCCGGTTTACTAGACTGCGCTCTCGCGAGGCAGCCACTCCCAGACCATGAACCTCCCCCCCCACATCGATCGCTACCAGGTCCAAGCCATCCTGGGAGAAGGAGGCAGCGGCACGGTCGTGCGCGCCTTCGACCCACGCGTGGGCTGCACAGTCGCGATCAAGATTCTCCACAACCCAGGCGGCGCGGAGAGCCGAGTCCGGACCCGACTCCAGCGAGAGATTCAGGCCCTCTGTCGGCTCCAGCACCCCAACATAGTCAAGGCGCGCGACGTCGGCGAGCTGGGAGGCCGCCCCTACGTCGTGCTCGACTTCATCGAAGGAGCCTCCCTCGAAGATCGGATCAACACCGGGGGAGCCCTCGACCCAGACGACGCCGTCGACCTCGTTCGTGGTCTCTGCCGCGCGATCGCCCATGCCCACGAGCACGGCGTGCTGCACCGCGACCTCAACCCGCGCAACGTCCTCCTCGCCCGCGACGGAACGCCGGTCCTGATCGACTTCGGGCTCACGCTCCAGACGGACTCCCAAACCGACGCCCGCCTCTCGAGTCCGGGCGCCTTCCTCGGAACGCCAGGCTACTGGGCACCGGAGCAAGCCAAGGGTCAGCTCGACCGCATGGGACCGGGCACGGACGTGTTCGGCCTCGGCGGAATCCTCGTGTTCGCCCTGACCGGGAAACCGCCCTACAGCGGTGACTCCGTCCCGGACCTCCTCGCGGCGGCCATGTCGCCGAGCCCGATCGACCTCTCTGCAATCCCGGCCTACCTCCGGCCCGCCTGCTCGCGCGCTCTCGCCAAGGACCCCGACCAGCGCTTCGACTTGGCCAGCGAATTCGGCGACGCGCTCGGCGCCGCCATGGCCGGGAGCTCACGCAAAGGCGGACGGGCCTGGATCGGCTTCGCCTTGGCAGCGCTCGTCTTGATCGGGGCCGCAATCGCGGTCCTGAACAACGAGTTCGCAGGGCCGCCTCCTCAGACCCCCTCGCGTCCTCAGGCCTCGCCCAGGGAAGCCCCGAGCCTTAGCCCACAGGCTTCGCGCACTCAGACCCCCGAGGCAACGCCGACCCGGAGCGCCACGCAACCAACGCCCGCGCAGACTCCCCAGGAGATCCCAGACCTGCGGGCCCGCGTCACCGGCGCGCGATCCCTGCTCCAAGAGGGCAAGTTCAAGGAAGGACGCACGATCCTCGAACAAGTCCTCCGAGAAGCGCCAGACGACCCCGAGGCCCGTCTGGCTCTAGGCATAGCCTGCTTCCACCTCAACGACGGCGCCAACGCCCGCGTCCACCTCGAGCGCGCGCTCGAGCAGCGCCCCAAACACCTGATGGCGCTCGACTACGTCGGCCGCCTGGAGGCTGCAGAGACCAAGTTCGCGGCGGCCGCCAAGGCGTACGCCGCCGCCGCCAAGCTCTACCCGGCCCGGCCTCGATTCCGGATCGAGTGGGCGCGCAATCTCCTCATGCTCGGCGAGATGAAGCAGGCCCTCCAAGTCCTCGACTCCCCCCCGTCCGAACTCCACAAGATCCGTCGCTGGAAGGGAGCCCGCCAACTCCTCCGCGTCAGGGTTCTGGCCAACCAAGGCCGAATCGAGGAGGCGATCGCCGACCTGGACACGCTCCTAAAGTTCCAAGACAAGCCCTTCTTGCACTTCCAGCGCGCAGTGCTTCACCTCGCGATCGGCCGCGAGAAGATCGGAGATCGCGAACTCGATCTCGCCTGCGAGGGAGGAATCCCGCTGCCCTATATCTGGCGGAACGCCCGCCGCAAGACCCCCCTCCCTCGGCTCAATCAGCCGGAGAAGCCTACCGAAGCCTCACGCTGGACGACCACGATCTTCAAGGCCATGGCCGAGAAGGTCCCCCTCAAGACCTTGATCGACCAGGCGCGGCTCCGCGCCCCCGCCCTGCTCAAGCTCCGCCGGCTCTCGGAGGGCTACTGCTATCTCGGGCTCTATCACGAGCGCGAAGAACGGCTCAAGCGAGCCCGACGGGCCTACGAGCTGTGCGTGCAGGTCGGCTACCGAGACGACACCGAATACATTTGGGCCAAGGCCCGGCTGGGGACCCTACCCAAGTCGTCTAGCGACAAATCTCGCTAGACGTGAGGGTTCGAGAACACGGAATACCAACACCGAAACAGAGAACGGCAATGGGTGCAAGAGACCCCAGCGCGCGAGTCCATTCCCTGTTCCCGTTCCTATTCCCTGTGGGTGTGCATCTCGCTCTGACTAGGGGAGCTAGACCGTCAGCGAGAGTCTTCGGC
>JAESQQ010000128.1 GCA_016765095.1 Planctomycetota bacterium
CCCCGCCCCTGCCCAAGCGTGTCGCGAGCCGTCCAGAAGGGGCACATTGGAAGGTCGGGCCGGCCCCCTCCGAGGGCGCCTGTGCGATCTGTAGGGTGCGGGGTTTACCCGGTTTACCCCCGCCCGACGGCCGTCCCGGCGAGACAGACGGACTCGCCTCTTGAGCTTTGACCCTGGCTGGCAAGAGCCGGCCTCGCTGCCTCCTCTCTGACAGGCTTGTTCGGGGTGTTCTTGCTCTTCTCCAGCTACTCCTCCCGAGCGACCTCAAGCGGGATCTGGCTGTTCAACACCACGACCCCCGCCGGCTTCGACCCGATCGGTGTCGCTCTTACGATCCTCTTGACCGGCCCCTTCTGGATCGTGGGGGCCGGGTTCAGTCTCGGCGGCCGCCTCGGCTCCAAGCCGAAGCTAGCCAACGCCGGGCTGATCGTGTCTGCCCTGTACGCCGTCCTGCTCACGGCCGCCTCGCTCAGCGCGTTCAGCTAGAGCCGCTGTATCCACCGTTGGCATTCGCCCCAGATTGCCAGGTCTGGCTGAAACCGACCTGCGAGCCTCCGGCGGCCAAGTCAGACGAGTTAGGGCGCAGAATCTCCGCGTCCACAGCACTTATGCACGCTGGGCGACCCTTCGCGTGTAGTCAGGTAACGCTCGGGCCGCGTTCGCCAAGACTTGGGTGAGGAGGAGGACCCGTGATCGCAACCATTGACTCAATTCGGCTGAAGTGCTCCTGCGGAAAGACCGCCCGCCTCCCCACTCGCTACGCTGGGCGGCGCGTCCGCTGCACCCGCTGCCAGACTCCGCTCCGAGTTCCCGGGAGCGGCTCGAGCGTCGAACCTCGCCGCGAGCGGAGCCGCTCCGACTCTCGCAGTCACCGTCCCGCCCAAGAAGCCTCCTGGAAGACCCGGCTCGCGTCCGCGAACAGAACCAGTTCCCGCCGCCCGGCCTCCCGAACCCTCGACCCCTACGCCCCGCCCAAGGCCCACCTCGCCAAGAAGAGCACGCCCGCCGCGCCCACGCCCGCGACAGCGCGCCGTGTTCTCCCGCGAGACCTGGGCGCGGAGGCTCACGTTCAAGCCCTGGGCATTTGGCAGCGGATCTCGGCCCTGATTCTGTTCGCGCTGACCGGGATCCTGCTCCTCTCGGCCCAAACGGCCGTCGCCGAGACGCTCGGCGTCGCCTTGTTTGGCCTGGGCGTGTTCTTTTGGTGGCTCGGCAGCAGCCTAATCCGCTACCAACGCTGGGCCCGAAACGTGCTGGGGCTGTTCACCGTGCTCGGCCTGATCGCAACCATGGTCGGGGTCTTGGTGATTCCGTCTGGAGTCGGCCAGGCCAGCAACCTCGTCTCCGGCGCCTGGCAGCTCGCGACTTTGTGGGTTCTGTTCGGCGGGCGCTCGGCCACCGTGTTCCACAAGGACTACCCGCTCCCCGACGAGCGTCGCGTCGAGTGGTGGCAGAGCCCCTTCTTCTTCCTCCCGATCGTGGCCGGCGTGTTCAACGCCATGGTCGGCGTGGCGCTCTTCTAGACCTCGTCGCTGGGCGACGCCTCCTCGGCCGCGGGCTCCTCCGGCTCCTCTGGCTCCTCCGGCTCGGGCAGGATCCCGTAGTAGGCCCGAACGCCGGGGTGGAGCCAGGTCCAGCCCACGACCAGCGCGAAGGGGGTCGTCATGCAAAGTGGGACGCCGAGCATCAGCATGGCCGCGTGGTAGCTCCAGGCCCAGCGGGTCCGCGGCGTGAAGAAGCTGTAGAGCGTGGCCGCACCGAACACGAGTCCGATCCCGCCGATCACCGCTCCCATAGGCCCGCTCTGATCAGGCAGCCCTGGCGCCAAAGCCGCCCAAGCGCCTAGACCCACGAAGGCCACGTAGGAGAGCAGGAGCAGGAGGCGATAGACCTTGTAGCCCTGGAGGATCACCTCCATGGAGAAGGGCGGCGCGGGAGGCGGCTCCGCCGGGGGCTTCGTGTCGGGGTCCGCCTCCATTCGCTCAGCCCGCCAGCGCTGCGATCAAGGCGTCGGCGAACTCTTCCGTCCCGGCCTCGCCGCGCAAGTCGCGGGTTCGCACGGTCCCCGCCTCGAGCACGGCGTCCAGCGAGGCCCGAAGGCGAGCCGCCGCTGCGTCCTCGCCGAGGTGGTCGAGAAGCATGCACGCGCTGAGCAGCATGCCCGTCGGGTTCGCCCAGCCCTTGCCGGCAATGTCGGGTGCTGTCCCGTGGATCGGCTCGAAGATCGCGCCGACGTCGCCAATGTTGGCGCCGGGGGCCACGCCGAGGCCGCCGATCAAGCCCGCGCAAAGGTCGCTCAGAATGTCCCCGTAGAGGTTGTTCATGACGAGGACGCCAAACTGCTGCGGCCAGCGAACGAGCTGCATTGCGCAGTTGTCGACGATCAACTCGTTGTAGTCGATCTCGGGGAAGTCCTCGCGGACAGCACGCACGCACTCCAGGAAGAGTCCGTCGGAGACCTTCATGATATTGGCCTTGTGGACCGCGGTCACCTTGCCGATTCCCTTCTTGCGCGCGTATTCGAAGGCGTAGCGCGCGATCCGAGTCGAGCCCTTGTGCGTGATCACCTTGAGGCTCTCGGCGACGCCCTCGGTCACCATGTGCTCGATCCCCGAGTAGAGGCCCTCGGTGTTCTCGCGCACGATCGTGAGGTCGACGCCCTCAAACGGGGTCTTGATCCCGGGAAGGTTGCGCACGGGCCGGACGCAGGCGTAGAGGTCGAGGGTCTTTCGGATCGTGACGTTCACCGAACGGTGACCGCCCGCGACGGGCGTCGCGACTGGACCTTTGAGGGCGACACCGGTCCGTCGGATCGAGTCGTAGACCGCCTCGGGGAGCACGGGTCCACCGGCCGCGAGCGAGATCTCACCCACCTCGACGCGATCCCAGGCGAACTCGACGCCGGTCGCCTCCAAGACTCGGAGGGTCGCGGCGGTGATCTCGGTGCCGATCCCGTCGCCAGGAATCAATGTCACGTCGTGAGCCATGGAACTCTCTTCTCCCCTCCGGGGGGCGTGCTGGGTTGCCTGGGAGCAAGAAGGCAGTTCGGGAGGATATCTGCCGCCCAATCCCCCCGAAACCCACCCGCGCGTCTCGTCGTTGGGGGGGGCACAATGCGAGCTCATGAGTCAGGAGTCAGACCTCGAGCCGGTCGGAGAGCCAGCGCCCGCCCTCGACACGCCCGACGAGCCTTGGGTGGCCGAGAAGCAGGCTCCCGAGGGGGATCCCGCCCCAGCCGGGGCGACCTGGCAGGAGGCGCCGGGCCTGATCGGGCGGGGGCTCTGCATGGGCCTGGCCGACGTCGTCCCCGGCGTCTCGGGCGGGACCATGGCCCTGATCCTGGGGATCTATGCCCGCCTGATCGGAGCGATCCGCTCGCTCGACCTCGACGCTCTGCACCTCGTGTTCTCGGGGAAGTTCGGCGAAGCGAGAGACCGAGTTCACTGGCGCTTCCTGGGCTCGGTGGTCTGCGGCCAGGCGATCGGAGTCGTGATCTGCACTCGGGGAATCAAGGTCCCCGACCTGATCAGGACTCACCCTGAGCCCGTCTATGCGCTCTTCTTCGGGCTCGTGCTGGGGAGCACGGTCTGGCTTCTCCGCGACCTAGCGCGAAAGGCCGAGGTCGGCGCAAAGCTCGCGCTCCCGCTCCTGGCGGGCCTGATCGCCGGACTCGCGGTCGTGACGGCTGTCTCGGCCGCCGGGCCGACACCCAACAGCGCCTGGTTCCTCTTCTTGTGCGGCTCGGTCTCGATCTGCGCGATGGTCCTCCCCGGAATCTCTGGGAGCTTCGTGCTCCTCCTGCTGCGTCAATACGAGCACGTCCTAGGGGCTGTCGGTGAGGTGATCGAACCCACAACCGACGCGGGGCGCCTGGGGCCGCTCGTTGAAACCCTGCTCCCCTTCGCAGCGGGCTGCCTGGTCGGCCTGTTGACCTTCGTCCGGCTCCTGAGCGTGCTCCTCCGGGGGGCGGAGCACGCCACAATGGCTTTCATGGGAGGGCTCCTGACCGGCTCCCTCTACGCACTCTGGCCCTTCGCGGTGCGGAACTACGAGACCTTTGCGGGCAAGAGCAAGCTCGTCAGCCAGACCCCCCAGCTCCCCGACCTCAGCCTTGGCTCGACCTGGCTTGCGATCGGTCTGGTGCTCGTGGGCGTCGCAGGCGTGGTCCTCCTCGAGCGGATCGCCCCAGCCGAGTCCGCGGACACACTCTAGCGCTGCTCCCGCTCTCCTCCCTCCCAACAGCGGAAGAGCGCTCCGATTGACTCCGGCCAGCGGCGTGGACGGCCCGAGGGCGTATGTTCAGCCCCAACTGACCCAAGGCGCCGCATGACAGACCTTCCACAACAGCCCGCTAGTTCCCAAATCGACACCGAAGCTGGCAAAGCCTGGGTGCGCGGCTTCCTTATCGCAAGCGGGGGCTCAGCCCTTCTAACCGTTGGGGCATACTTCCTCTGGGGCTCATGCGCTGCGGTTATCGGAGTCGCGATAACCATCGTCCTCCTCATGAGCGCGACCGGAAACCACGGAGACGCCACGTGCCCTTCCTGCCAAACGACTATCGAGGCGCCCGTTTTCGAGGAGGGGAGTTTCCACCGCTGTATTGGCTGCGGAAGCTTCAGCTCGGTCCGAGGTCCTGCCCTCTTCCTGTGCGCTGACGAAGCGCTGCCAACGCCCTTCTTTCCTGCACCGCTCGAAGAGGGAGTGGCCATGCCTCCAGTGTGCGCCTCGTGTGGCGGTGTGGCGACGCGAACCGTCGGGATCAAGTGGACTCAGAAGAAGCAGACGCTGGACGCCAAGGACATTGCAATCGGCGCGATCGCTTCGATCGCCACCGGCTCACTTACCTTTAGCAGCAGGGAACGGTGCGAAGTCCCGGTCCCGCACTGCGAGGAACACTCGGACGGCGCGCGGGTCCAGGTTGGCCGCAGCCCCGCTCCTGGAATCTCGATCAAGCTCGACGAGCTGTTCTTGATCGTGCGGTCGTATCGCTTTTACCGTGAGTATTGCGACGTCAATGACAGCAAGGGCGCCACGCTCTAAACAGGAGTTCCCGCTGCGGCACACGTATAGATGATGTGTGCGACCACGATTCGATGATGTGCGCGACCACGATTTCACTCTTCAGGATCCTGCCCTCTCCTACCGAAGAGCAGGGAGACGCGGTTCGAGCCGCACCCCGACCTGGAGATCCACATGCCCCGCACGCTCTTGCCGCGATTCGCGCGCCTCCTCTCGCCCGCTCTCCTGAGCGGTGCCCTGCTCTTTAGTGGCGGCTGCGCCTACTTCGCAGCGACGCCCCCCCTGGATATCGGCAAGGACGAACACCAGGTGGCGAAGGACGTGCCCGCTCCCGAGGGCTTCGTCCTCGATCGGGCCCGGAGCCATCGCCACGAGCGCGATGGGTATCGTCGCTTCGACCTCACGTATCGCCGGATCGAGTACCTCGGCGAAGATCGGGTCCGAGAGTTCATTGCGAAGACGTTCCCTGCCGCAGGATGGAAGGTCCGCTTCATTTGGGGGCTCAACGACACCCACTTCCTTTTGACCCGAGGACCGGACGAGTGCGAGATACACGTCTTTGAGGACTTCGGCGATCGCTACACCCAGATGGAAGTCAGCGTCCACCCGCGAGAGACCCCGGACGGGGTCGTAGTCAGTCGCAAGTCCCTTAGCAGCAAGCCCTTGAAGAGGGCTGGCACGAAGGCGACCCTCCCTGCGAGCATGAAGAGAGGAAAGTAACCCCTTTCAAGCCAAAGACATACGTCTACAAAACGGGCCAACCGGAACAAAGTTCCCGGTTGGCCTTGGCACGTACCTGAAACCCAAACGTGGGATCGGTTCATGGGACGAACCAAACCAACGATGGGATGAAAAGCAGAACCCAATGAATGGAAGGAGTTAGGTCGATTGAGTCAGTTGGCTCATTGCATGCTCTAAGTCAGGCATAACCAGCAAACGGACGCCGCTCGACGACGCTTTAGAGCAGGCGACCAAGACAGGAAACTCACCATGGCTTTTGGCTTTAACCGCTACGCGCTCGTCCTTCTCGCATGTTCCACCGTTGTCGGCGTCTCCGGCTGCTCCTCGAAGAGCTCAAAGGGGGGGTCGGCCAGCACGGTCGCCGCTTCGAGTTCAGGCAGCAGCGCCGCGCAGACCACCAGCAGCTCAGCTGCACTCGGCAGCGGCCCGGAGCTCAGCACCGTCCGCTTCAACGACGTCAACGGCGACGGCATGGTCAACAAGGGTGACAAGATTATCCTTCGCTTCACCGGCTCGATCGAGACGCTCGCTAGCGCCACGACCAAGTCGCCCACCGACGAGCTGACCTTGGCGGTCGCCGGCGACACCTTCGGCACGAACGCGACGCTCGGCCAAGCCTCGAGCGGCAACGTCAACGAGTGCGACGTCACCCTGGGTGACAACCCTGTCTTGCGCGTCACCGAGGCCTTCGATATTGCTAAGACCACGCCCGGCAACGCCTCTGGCATTAACGTGGCGTTCACCGCGACCCTCCGCGGCTTCGACGCCGGCACGATCCGCGCCGCAGCTGCTCCGCTCGACGTCGACGGCAACCTGCCTGCTGGCTTCCACTCGGCTGGCAGCCTCAACAGCGCTCGCGGCGCTCACGCGGCCGTCGAGCTCAAGGACGGACGGATCCTGGTCGTCGGCGGCGCCGCCGCCAAGGGCAAGAAGGGCTACACCGGCGAGCCTGAGCTCTACGACCCGGTAACCGGAACCTTCACCCGCGTCAGCGACCTCTCGGGTGACTCTGGCCTCATGAAGCGCGGCAAGGTCACGGTTCGCCAGACCTCCCCCGCGGCTGTCCTCCTCAACGACGGAACCGTCCTGATCTGCGGTGGCTTCGGGATCGAGCGCAAGGGCTTCTTCGGCTTCGGCAGCGAGAAGGAGGACACGCTCGAGAGCGCGTTTATCTTCGACCCGACGAGCAACAGCTTCTCGAAGGTCGGCGACATGAAGTATCCCCGCCACAGCTTCACGGCGACCCTCATGGACGACGGTCGGGTCATGCTCGCCGGCGGCTACAACGACTCCTGGTGGAGCAAGAACAAGACGCAGGCGCCGTTTGAGATCTACGACCCCTCCAAGCGTGAGTTCAACAAGGAAGGCTCGTTCTTCAGCCGCTTCAAGTCGAAGGAGAGCCGCATGAACCACACGGCGACCTCAATCGAGGGCGGCACCGGGATCCTGCTCACCGGCGGTAACTACTACAAGGGTGGCTACCTGTTCGGCCTGATCAAGCCGAAGTTGAAGATGACCAAGGGCGCCGAGGTTGTCCGCGGCACCAAGACCGAGGCGACGGCCAACCTGAACACGGCCCGTATGCGCCACGCAGCAGCCGCCGTCACGCCCCGTGAAGTTCTGGTCGCCGGTGGTCACGACCCCAGCGCGATCCACAGCAGCCTAGAGCTCTTCGACAGCTCGACCGCCGCTTGGACCACCAAGGGCAACCTGACCGTGGCACGAGTCGGAGCGCGGATCGTCACCGACAAGAACTGGGCCCTGATCATTGGTGGCACGAACGGCGCCGCTGAGACCGACGTGGTCGAGGTCTACGACGCTGACGCCAAGGCGCTCAGCACCACGACCTACAAGCTCGCCAACGCTCGGAACGGCCACACTGCCACCAAGCTCAAGGACGGTCGGATCATGGTGATCGGTGGATTCACCGGCGCCACGAGCTACGACGGCCTCGACGGCCAGCCGATCGCTGACTGCGAGATCTTCGTCCGCCAGTAAGAGCGACGCCGCAAGGCAACGACGCAAGGCAACGACGCATTCAAAGAAGGCCGAGAGCGCTGCTCTCGGCCTTCTCTTTTTATTAGGGGGGAGAGTCCCCCGTCCCTCCGCTCGTTCCTCGCTGCGGAACTCCCCCTCCGGGTTGCTTCGCACCCAGAAGAACCCAGCATGGTTGGTTGCTTCGGGGTGCTCTACTTATTAGGGGGGACAGGTCTCCCCCATTCCTCCGCTCGTTCCTCGCTGCGGAACTCCCCCTCCGGGATGCTTCGCACCCAGAAGAACCCAGCATGGTTGGTTGCTTCGGGGTGCTTCGCACCAAGGTTCGAGTGCGCTACTTGGCGCCAGCGCGGGCAGCCTTCGCCACGGCCCGGAGGTGGTCGGCATTGAGTCCGAGTTTGGGCATGAAAGCGACGCAGACTTCCTCACCGTCTTCGTCGATCCCTGCGACCGAAAGGTAGCTCGCGAAGTCCCAACGTCGCTTGACCTCGATCGTGGTGATCAAGTCGAGGGGGATCGCGATCGAGTCCTTGTTGGCGAGTTCGTTGAGGTCGAGGTCGGCGAGCCTGGCCCCGCCCGTGAGGTTCTGCCCGAGCACTTTGAACTGACCCGCGAGCCAGGACTGGCCACCGGTGAGGAACAGAAAGCGACGGTCGGTCACGGCGACCGTCCCCAGGACCGTCCCAAACAAGAAGAACTTGGCCTTGGGCCCAAACCAGCGAAAGAGGTGCGGCGCGAAGGCTACGAGCTCCTCTTCGGGGTCGAGATTGTTCATTCGTTCCTCCTCGTCGCGCGGATCTTCCGCGCTAGCTCGCCGCTCACTCCTCGTCCCAACCAAGGACGAGCCGCTCGAGGCCCACCACGCGCCCGAGCCGCTCGAGCTCCCCGGCCCCTAGGTCGCCGAGTTCGCTCAGCACGAGCTCCCGAAGGTTGGGAAGGCGAGTCAGACAGTCCAAGTCCGCGGCCAGACCGGCCGACTCGACGCCGAGTCTGCGCAGGCGCGGCTGGGCGGCGAGCGCTGCGATCGCCGCAGAGCGGACGTCCCACTCAAAGACCTCGAGGATCTCTAGGGCAGGGAGGACGGGGAGGCTCACGAGGTCGGTCTCACTCTCGCACCCTGTCAGAGAGAGCTTGCGGAGTGAAGTCAGGGGCGCGAGCAAGGCGGGCCACTCCGCCGGGAGCCCCATGCCGTTGACCTCAAGGATCTCGAGCTGAGTTGCCTCGCCGATCCACGGGCCCCACTCCTCCAGGCGAAGTTCGCGGAGCGCGGGGTGGCTCACCAAGGTTGGCTCGAAACCGGCTAGGTCGCCGCCGACCACCGCCAGGAACTCGAGCTGTGTGCGCTCGAGCAAGGCTGGCCACGCCCTCGCCAGCCCCCCGCACTCTCGGAGACGAAGTCGCTCGAGCCCTCTCAGCTCACCGAAGGGCACGTCCCGGTCGAGCTCGAACTCGCTGAGGGTCAGGTCTCTGAGCCCCGGCAAGTCACTCAGGCAGCCAAGCCCCTCCTCGCCGAGCTCGCACTCGCGCAGAGTGAGGCGCTCTAGAGCCTGAGCCTTCCCAAGCGCGCGGCAGGACTCGGGCCCCAGCTCGAAGCCCTCCAGGGTCAGCTCGGTCAACGTTGGGATCCGGAGCAGACGAGCCAGGCCCGAGTCTGAGATCGTGCCCTCCTCCAGGCTCAGCTTCCGCAGGGGGAGGCGAGTGACCCAGTCCAGCGCGTGTTCGTGCTCCTCGAGGTCGAACCCAGCGAGTCGCAGCTCACGGAGCGCACCCAGGTCCGCGAGCGGAGCCAGCCAGGCCGACGAATCGCGCTCGTCCTCGTCCTCGTCCTCGTCCTCCGAGCCCAGCTCGGTGTCGACGACCTCGAGTCGTGTCAGGCTCGTCGCCGCAGAGAAGTCGCACGAGGCGAGAGTGCTGTCAATGAGGGACAGGGTTTCGAGCGCAGGGAAGACCTCAAGCACGAGTTCCTCCCCGTCCGAGAGGCGCAGAGTGCGGAGAGAACTCGTCGCGAGTGTGCTGAGGTCGAGCTCCTCAACACCCTGGAGCTCCAGCTCGACGAGCCCCGTTCCGGCCAGCGCGCGGAGCGCCTCGTCGCTCACCTCCGAGCACTCGACCCGAAGGGTGCGCAGGGAGCTCGACGCGCAAAGCGCGAGCAGCTCCGGTTCGCCCAGCTCGGCGTTCTTGAGCACGAGCTCCTCGAGCGCCGGCAGCTGGGCGACGGACCCCCAAGCCTCGGGAGTTCGTCGCCTTCGCCCCCCGAGCCGCGCAGGGTGGTCCGAGAGGCGGTCGATCGCGGGGAGCAGGCGCTCGGAGAGCACGCTGCAGCGGACCTCGTGGTGTTCCCGCAGCTCCTCGGGTAGCTCGACCTGACACTCTCCCCGGGCAGACTCCTCGGCGAACGCGAGCCAGGCGTGTTGAATCAGGTCCACGACGGGAAGCCAGAAGCGCTCCAGCAACCCGTCCGCGACGAGCTGGTGTATCTCATGGGCCAGCGTGAGCGCGCCTGGCAGGTCGCTGGCTCGAAGGCGCTCTAGGAGCTGACTCCCGAGCGACTCGACGGACAGCCGCAGCGCCTCCCCCTCTGCGTCGGGCTCACCCCCCCAGCGGCCCCGAGCGTATCCCAGGGCGGACTCCAGACGATTCGTCCACAGCTCTCGCTGAGGCTCGAAGAAGACCTCTAGGCGGGCCTCGAGCGATCCGCTCTGTGCTGCCGCCAGCCGCTCTCGCTCGACCCCTGCGACCTCCTCGAGCCGCGCGGCGAAGGCCTGCTCGGCGTCGACGGCGAGCAGCCCGCCCTCCAAGTGCTTGAACAAGAGCGCGAGGGCGGCCTCCTCTCGTGAGGGGCTCCGTCCGCGGTCCTGGCGCCATTCGTCGAACAACTCGCGCGCGTCTTCGACCGAGGCCAGGTAGCCCGAGTAGCGGGGGTCCGGCGACTCAACGGTGTTGTGATTGCCGAGCCGAACCGAGCTCGAGAGGCACCACCGCTCTGGGTCGCCCGCGAGCTGGACGTAGTCGTCCGCTGTCAGGTAATCGAGCCGATCCACGAAGTCGGCCACGCACTCGGGCGTGCCCGTAAAGAGCGCGTCTGCTGCGCGACGGGAGAAGTGGGCGAGGGCGCTCTCGCCCACGGTCGCCAAGTCCTGCCAGGCGTCTCCGCCGTTGGTCGCCTCGGCCTCGATCGAGAGCGCGGCAGACGCGGCCTCGTGGGCTTGGCGGAGGTCTCCTTCGCGCGCGAAGGAGACCGCCTCTTGAGCGTGGCCAAGCGCTGTGGCCTTCTGTTCGGAGTACCAGGCTTGTTCTTCCTCGCCTTCGTCCTCGAACGAGTCGTCGTAGCGCCAGGAGGTGTTGGTGCCGTCTTCATAGGCCTCCTCGAAGCGAACCACCCAGGTGGCAGCCTCGAGGCGAAAGAGGTGACCCGTCAACGCCCCGCAACCGGGCTCTCGACGCTCTCGCTCGATCGCGACCTGGAGGGCGGCGTCTTCGTCTCCGCCCTCCGCTTGGCGCACCAACTCTCGAACGTCGCGGTCGGCCATGGCTAGGTCCTCCAGGGCGGATCCTATCCTGGTGGCTCGGCCGGCGAGAACCCGGCTAGACTCCGGCTCGCCAGAGGAGGCAGGCTTGAGCGAACGAATCCTGATCGTGGGAGCTGGAGCGGTCGGCCAGGTCTATGGGAGCCACCTCCAGGCCGGCGGCGCGGAGGTCACGCTCTACCTCAAGCCCCGCCACGTCGAGGCGGCCAAGGCCGGCTTCCTGCTGCGGCCGCTCGGGCGGGAGAAGATCAAGCGCCTCGAGCCTGGCCCCGTCGTGACCTCGGCCGAAGAAGTCGCGGCGGCGAAGCCCTTCGATCAAGTCTGGCTCTGCACTTCTTCGACGGCGCTCGAAGGCGCCTGGCTGGGCCCCGTCCTAAAAGCGATCGGAGGCGCGACTCTGATCGGCCTCCAGCCAGGGCTCGGAAGCCAACTCCTGCTCGAGTCCCACGTCAAAGCCGAGCAAGTCGTCATGGGCATGATCAGCCTCGTCGCTTACCAGAGTCCATTGCCGGGGGGCGAGGACCCGAGCCTCGCGCCGGCGGTCGCCTACTGGTTCCCGCCCCTCTCGCCGAGCCCCTTTAGCGGACCGCGTGGCGAGCAGCCGGTCGCCTCGCTCAAGCGAGGGGGTTGTCCGGCCAAGACCGTTCCGGATGCCGCGATCGCCGCCGCGACGGGCTCGGCGTTCCTCATGCCGCACCTAGTCGCGCTCGAACTCGAAGGCTGGAAGCTCGCCAAGCTCCGACGAGGGAAGCGAATCGCGCAAGCCGCGGACGCCAGCCGCGAGGCGCTCGAGATCGTGACGACCGAGGCTGGGGTCAGGCGGAGTCCCCTGCGGCTCGCAATGCGCTCTTGGCTGACGCGCTCGCTGGTGTGCGCCGCGCCCCACGTAGCGCCCTTCCCCCTCGAGCCCTACCTCGAATACCACTTCACCAAGGTCGGCGACCAGACGCGCGCCATGATTCGCCGCTACGTCGAGCGCGGCCGCGCTCAAGGCCTCCCGACCAAGACCTTGGAGCGGATCCTGAGGGATCTCCTCGCGAGCTCCGAGGGCGAGCCCGCCTAGGCTGACTCGCCGGGGCGACGGGTCAACGCTGCGAGCAAGAGCTTGCTGTCGCCCACGAGGAGGCTCGGCTCAGTGTGCGGCGGGACGACGCGATAGCGCCGAGCCAAGTCGCTGAGCGCGCGATCGACGTTGCGCAGTTGGTCGCCCGCACCCCCGCCGCCGCGCTGGAGCCGGGCGCCCTGCTTGAGGTCGAGGACCCACACCTCCCGAGTCGAGGGGTCGGGGCTCGACATGTCGACCACCACGAAGTCCCCACAGGACGCGAATTGATTTGAGCGAAAGATCCAGAGGTTCGGCTTGCGCGCCAGCAGCCTGAGCGCGAAGGGCCGCTCGTCGTTCTTGAACCGGAACGCTGAGACGAGGCGAGGCGTGACCCGCCCAGGCACCTGGTGGCGGAGGAAGAACGCGACGCTCCGAGCGACCGGGAGGGACCGGGCAGGGAGATGCAGGACCAGCGGAGCTGTGGACGAGCGAGACATGGGGCCACCGAAAAACCGGAGTATCTGGGGGCTCTTCCCCCGGAACCCCAGACGTCCCCTCCAACGCTCCGGTGTCACCGATCCCCGCGACTTGCCCGCGACGGCGGGACGAGGTGGTGACGACGGGCCTAGTGGTTCGTCAGGGATCGATTTCCACAGTTGCTTGTCCTCGCCGCCGCTGGCGGCGTTGCTCGTCGGTCACTTACGCCCGGTAAGCTCCGCTCCTCGCGCCTTGCCAGCGACGACGATGCCGGCGCAACTGAGAAAATCGCCTCCTGACACCCCACTAG
>JAESQQ010000013.1 GCA_016765095.1 Planctomycetota bacterium
ACCCCGGGCCTCGCCTCGCCGTGCACGCCCAGGCCCTCGAGGGGCACGAGCGTCGCCTCGAACGCGCCGTCCAGGCGACCCTCGTTCGAGAGCGAGAGCGCCTCGCCGCTCTGACCGGGCGCCTCGAGGGCCTCAGTCCCCTTCGGGTCTTGGCCCGCGGCTACAGCCTGACCCGCACGGGGGGGGGCGAAGTCGTGCTCAACGCGGACCAGCTCCAGCCGGGTGACGAGATCGAGACCCGCCTCGCGGAGGGGAGCTTTCGGGCCCAAGTCCTCGAAACCCAGCGGGAATCAGGCGCCGCTCCCGAGCGTTCAGAGGGTTCTCCGGAGGACTCGTGAGCACGACCCTGATTCGCACTGCCCTGGGAGCTCTCCTGCTCCTGGCGGCCACACCAGCCTGGGCCCAGCAGCCCGAAGACGAGCTGCCCGACACCTTCAAGCGCCTCCTTCGCCGAGGCGCGATCGCGGCCGTGTTCGAGCCGACTTACGTCTCGGCCAGCGCGGCCCAGATTCGTCCCGAGGCCTGGGTCCTAGGGGTCGTGATCGAGGGCCAGCCGAGGGCCTACAGCTTGAGCCTCCTCAACCGCCACGAGGTCGTCAACGACACGATCGGGAAGACTCCCTTCGCGGCTGTTTGGTGACCTCTGGCCAACGCGGGGGTCGTGTACTCCCGCAGAGTCGGCGGCAAAGTCTGCAGCTTCGAGGCCTCGGGCGGCCTGATCCACGGCTCTCTCGTCATGCAGGACCGCGAGACGAACACCTACTGGGAGCTCATGAAGAGCGTCGGGATCGCGGGCCCGCTCCGCGGGAAGCACCTCAAGAAGCTCCCGGCAGTCAAGACGCAGTGGCGCGATTGGCTCAAAAGTCACCCCAAGACGGTCATTCTGAGCGTCAACGGGCGCGAGGACAGCTTGCGCGATCCGTATGCGAACTACGTCAAGAGCAGCAAGGGGTTTCGGGGCCTCGAGGCCGCCGACGATCGCCTCGCGACCAAGGCCTCGCTTCTGGCGCTGACGCTTGGGAAGCGCCACGTGGCGGTCCCCCACGAGCACCTCGTCGGAGGAGCTGTGTTCTCCCTCGGCGGCAGCGAGTCCTTGTTCGCGCACCGACCCGAGGGCGCCTCCCTGTTCCGCTCGACGCGGGCCTTCCTCAGCCGGGGCGCGATCTCGCGGAAGCGAGGGACGTGGGTTCACCTTCCGAGCGGCGCTCAGTTCGACCCGACCCGCGAGGTGTGGGTCAAAGGGCGCGGGGAGCTGCCGCGAGCTGTGACTGGGTTCGACACCTTCTGGGTGACCTGGAGCCTGGCCCACCCCGAGACCCTCGTCCTGACCCCCAAGGGCGTGCTCCAGGCCCCCAAGCGCGCCAAGCCAGTACCTCCGACGACGCGTCCGGCTCCCTCTAAGGAGCTCCGCTGGTTCTGAGCGGTCGCGAGCCTGGGGAGGAGTTGGCCCGCTCCCAGCGGCCTCGCCTATGCTCTAAGCTCGATTCACAGCGGGGGTGGCTCCTTGGGGCCGCGTCACCTAGCGGAGAAAGGGCTGCCCTCGAGTGAGCGGTTGGGAGAGCGAGGCCCCCCTCGAGCGGGCCGTGGCCCAAGCCCTCGCGGCCGCCGGTCGGCTCCAGCCAGACGAGGCCCTCTCGCTCTTGGCCTATGGGAGGACCCACCAGCTCGTCTACGGGCAGTCCTTCCTCTGTGGAGCTCTGATCCGCGCCGGTCGCCTTCAGCAAGCGGAGGCAGATTTGATCCTCGGGGGAATCAGGCCCGCCCCAGAGCCACCTCCTAGCGGCACGATTCGCATGGCCCCGGGCACGCTCCCGCTTCCGATTCCAGACAGCGAGGACAACGCCCCGACCCGTCGCCACGACAGCGCTCGTTTGGCGCAGGAGCTCGCGGCTGCCGAGAACGACTTCCAGGGCACGGTCGGCTTCCCGCCTGGCGCGGGTGCCCCGATCTCTCCCGTCCCGCCCAGCGGTCGCGGTGTGTTCCCGGGCTCAGGGAGCGGCGTCTACGGGGCGCCGTCGGGGAGCGGAGTGTTCCCGGGCTCAGGGAGCGGCGTCTACGGGGCGCCGTCGGGGAGCGGAGTGTTTGGGGCTCCGCCTGACAACACCCCGAGTGGAGGGTTCGGCGGGCAGCCTGGGGGGTCCCCCAGCCTAAGCAGCTCCGGGTTCGGGGCGTCTCCCGGCCAGGGGAGCGGGGCCTTTGGGGCTGGACCGAGCGGGGCCTTCGGGGCTGGGCCGAGCGGGGCCTTTGGGGCTGGACCGAGCGGGGCCTTCGGCGCCGACTCGAAACCGAGCGCGGGCTCGGCGGGCGAAGCCCTCGAGCTCAACCTCGAGCAGCTTGGCTTGACCGGCGAGCGATACCACCTCGAGCACCGCTCAGCGCCAGGCTACTGGGAGGCGCGAGATCGTCACCTTGAGCGGCGGGTCGTGCTGCGCGTCGCTGAGGCGGGTGAGGCCCCCGACGCCAACTTCTGGCGCCACGCGCGCGTCCTCGCGCTCCTCGATCAGCCCAGCGTCCGCGACGTTCACGATCTGGGTGTCCTCCCTGGACGAGGATCCTTCTACTGCCTCGGCCCGATCGAGGGCGTCAGCCTCGAAGAGCTGATCTCGAGCGAAGAGCGTCCGCCTCTGCCCGCGCTCCTGCGCGCCTTGATCGCGGTCTGCGCTTCGCTTCAGCACGCTCACGAGCGCGACCTCGTGCACGCCCGCCTCAACCCGAGCTTGGTTCGCCTCGGCGGCCACGGCCAGGTCTACGTCGCTGGCTGGGAGAACGCGGCCTTCTTGCCCTCGGCTGAGGAGTCGCTCCGACGACGACTCGGGCCTCCGGCTCCGATCGACCCGAGCGAATTGAACGCCCTCGCCCCTGAGCTGCGCCAGCCCAACGCTCGGCTGAGCGCGCGGACCGACGTGCACGCCCTGGGGCGGCTCCTCCATTGGATCCTTTCCGGCCGCCTGCCCAAAGCGGGCGAGGATCCCGAACTTCACCTCCGCCGAGCGGGAGCCCCGCGGGAGCTGACCGCGGTCGCTGGGAAGGCGCTCAGCGAGGTCGAGCGCAACCGCTACGCGGGCGCTCGGCACTTCGCCGACGACCTCCGGCGCTTCCTCGACGGGAAGGCGGTCTTGGCGGAGCGGGACCCGCCACTCCGAGCGGCTCTCCGCCTAGCTCGGCGCTACCCCCTCGCCGCTGGCGTTGGGGCTTTGGTCAGCGCGGTCGTGTTGTGCGGGGCCTTGGTCACGTATCAGGCGGTTCGCGCGCGGGCAGATCGCGCCCAATACGCCCAGGGCCAGGCGGACCTCGCCGCTGGCGAGGCCGAGACGCGGCGAATGCAGGCGGAGGCTCAGCTGGCCCTCGCTCGTGAGCGCGCCGACGCAGGCAAGCTCGTGCGCTCGTTCGAGGTCGCCCTCGAGCGCGCTCGCGGCGGCGGGCGGAAGGGGCTGATCGCGTACGGTGAGGCTCAGCGTATCGTCGACCAACTCGAGGAGCGTCGCGACGCTGAAGGCTCTCAACTGGCCCGCTCGTTTCGGCTTCGGCTGCTTTTGGCCCGCGGCCGAGATCGGCTCTACTCCCTCGACGATCCCCGCCCGAGCCAGGCCCTCGACGACTTCGAGGCCTTCGCGAAGCTCGCGCCGAGTGACCCGCGAGGACACTTTATGGTCTACGAGGCCGCGCGTCGGCTGCCGGGGCGCGAGGCAGCCAAGCGAGAGAACCAGGCGCTCGAGGACTTGCGTGAGATCGGAGGGACCTGGGGGGAGCTGGCGGGCGTCGGCAGCGAGCTGCGCGAGATCGAGGCCAGGGCGGTCGACTTGGCGAAGAGACGGACTCCTCAGGTTTTGGTCCGGACCGACGCGATCAACCGACTTGAGCAGCGGCTCAAGCTCCTCAGCGGTCAGCTGGGCGACGTCTCCCAGGCCCGGACCTGGCGGGGGCGGCTCGGGATCGCGCTCACGGGGCCTGGGCTCTACCGCCAGCAGCCCGTGATGCGAGGCACTGAGCGGACCAAGGCCGGGAGCGACGGAGTCCTCAAGGGGATTTGGACCCACTTGTTCTGGGCGATCCTCCTCGATCCGACGGATCCCGAGCCGCGCGTGGCCTACACGACGAGCTTCTTCGCCAAGTGGGGTGCGCACTCTCTCTCTCGCCACAAGGGGGGCTGGCCGCTCGGCTCGCTGGCCGTGATCTGCCGCCGAGCGGAGCGGGCGGATACGAGCCTCGCCTTGGCTGACCTTCTCGTGAGCCAAGGTCGGGCGGAGAGCACCCTGCCTCTGGTCGAGCGGGCCCTGGCTCTCCCTGACCCCCAGCCCCCACGCGACTCGAGCGTTCGCCCGCGCCTCGAGTTGATCCTGGCTCGCGCGCGCCTCAAACGCGGCCTGGCGCAGCCGACTCGCCTGACTGGACTCTCGCTCCCTGCGGGCTACGAAGCGCAGGTCGACGCCCTCAAGGCCTGGACCTCGTTTGTCGAAGGCGACCTGAACAGTGGATTCGCTGCGGTCAGAAAGGTCCTCGATCGACTCCGGGAGGGGGTCCGTAGTCGCCTCGACTTCCAAGCGATTTATGACCTGGCCTTCGCGCTGGCGGACGAGCGCCCGCGAGCGGAGGGCATGATCGCGGGGCTGGAGCGCCTCGTGGGGCCCCCTCCTCGGGGCCACCGAATGAGGCAAATCGAGGCCGCGTTGCGTTACGGACTCATGATGCAGGCGAGTCGTGTCCCCACGCAGAGGGCGGCTGACCGAGGATTCCAGGAGCTCGCCTGCTATCGGGCGAACTTTCAGGGGACCTTTGGTCGTGGGCTCAATTCTGGGACTTGGTGGCACGCGCGCAGGCTGGCCGAGGTGCGACTGATGACTCACTTCGACCCCGCAGACCCCCGCGGTCAGCTCGTGGGCGTGACCACCTTGGGTCAGCTCTGCCTCGGCGAGGACAGCTCGGAGGCGCTCCTAGAGCCGCTCCGCGACGCGCTCGTGAATCGCCTCCGGCAGATCGGCAACGAGCGGGCCGCCAAGGCGTTCTCCGAGATCGACGACCCATTCAATGAGCTGCTCCCGGCGCGGGTCTACACCGCGCCGGAGGTGTGGGACTGGAAGGGTCGCGAGCGGGGGGTCCGGTGAGTCAAGAGCTGATCGCAGAGCGCTACGAGGTCCTCAAAGAGCTGGGCCAGGGCGGGGTCGGGCGGGTCGTCTTGGCTCGCGACGGCCAGCTGGACCGCAAGGTCGCGGTCAAGACGCTCCTCAAGGCAGGCCGGGCCGAGGACCGGGCTCGGTTCGTCGAGGAGGCCCGGATCAACGGCCAACTGACGCACCCGAACGTGGTCACGATCCACTCCCTCGGCGTCCACCGGGACGAGCTCTACATGGTCATGAAGCTCGTCGAGGGTCGGGACCTCAAGCAAATCCGCCAGGGGCTCGCGGCGGGTGACGAGACGATCCAGCGCGATTGGCCGTTGCGTCGCCTCCTCCGGCTCTACCTCCAGGTGTGTGAGGCCGTGGGTTATGCCCACTCGCGAGGCGTGATCCACCGCGACCTCAAGCCGGCCAACGTCATGGTCACCGACGACGACGAGGTCCTTCTCCTCGACTGGGGTCTCGCGAAGCCCGTCGAGGAGGGCATGGCCAACCCCGCCGGCGAGCAGTCCTTCGTGGACAACGAGGCGATTCGGTCTCGACTGAGGAGCTCGATCGCGACTTCGCGCAGCAACGCCTTGGCGTTGATCATTGGCGGTGACGCGAGCGAAGCGGACGGCGAGTTGACCATGCAGGGTCAGATCGTGGGGACCCCGGCCTACATGCCACCCGAGCAGGCGGACAGCAGCGCCGGTCTCGACGCTCGCTCCGACGTCTACTCGCTCGGCACGATCCTCTACGAGCTCCTCGCGCACCGCGCCCCCTACACCGGGAGCACTTACTCCTGCCTCAAGGCCTTGATCGAGGGCCCTCCCCAACGCCCTTCGCAGGCGGCTCCGGGCAACGAAGTCCCTCCCCAGGTCGAGGCGATCGTGCTCAAGGCCATGGCGCGGACCCCGGGCGAGCGCTACTCCGACGCTGCCAGTCTGGCGGCGGACGTGGCCGCTTACCTCGACGGGGGACGCGTCGGCGCCTACGAGGAGAGCGCGGGCGAGGCGATTCGGCGCTGGGTCCGTCAGAACACCGTCGCGGCGGGGGCCCTCCTGAGCGGCTTCCTGCTCGTGAACGTGCTGATCCTGATCGCAGCCGCCTTGGTCCTCGACGAGGAGCGGGTCGCGGACGAGGCCAAGATCGCGCTCAAGGCGGCGGAGGAGGAGAGCGTGCGGCTCGGCGCCCAGGCCAAGTCGTCGGCCGGGCTGGTTGAGTTGGCAGGGCAAGGCGAGGAGCGGGTGGGTCGCGCGCTCGAGTTGGTCGCTAGCTTCTCCGAGGCGATTCGCGAGGCGACCCCGATCGCGGCCTCGGAGCGAAACAGCGCCCGGGCCCAGACGCTGTTCGACCTCCACCTCGAGTTCAGCAAGGAGGTCGGGCTCCTGGCCCAAGCCCAAGCTGGGATCGCGACCGAATGGGAGGCGCTCGGGGGTGGCCCGACGGAGCTCGTGGCTCTTCAAGCTCCGCTGAGGGAGGCCCGCTCGACCCTCGACCGGCTCCTGGTCAGCGGGTTGATCTCGCGCCGACCAAGCCTCGCGTTGCACCTCTTGTTCCTCCCGAATCCGCCACGGGTCCCGGCCGGGGTCCTCCCCGAGCCGCTCCCTGAGCTCGAGCTCGGCGCGGCGGGCGACCTCCTGCGAAGCCGAGCCCTCTGGCGGGCCGA
>JAESQQ010000129.1 GCA_016765095.1 Planctomycetota bacterium
CAGCGTTACGTCGTCCATGAACAGGCCCCTCAGCGTTGCCTCATTGCCTCATGACCAATTTGCTCCGGACGGTGCCCTGGCGCGTCGTAAACCCTTGCAGACTCCGTCAGTAAGAGATGGGCACCCTTCCCACTTGGAGACTCGCTGTTCTGGGCGAACACCGCAGCCCCCGCCACGCTCTTGGCGGCCTCCTTGGCAGGGTGGGTCGGCGCGCTGCGCGGTCGCCCCGGACCCCGGCGAGCCGCGGCTTTGCTTTGGGTTGGAACCTGGGTCGGGGTCGCCCTCGGCGCCCTGGCGACGTTCCCCGTAGCGGGCGGGCTGGTGACGGCCCTGGCCTGCTTCCCGCTGGCGTTGGCGTGCCTCGGCTTGCTCTGCGCTGGTCTTCCGCCCTCTCGCCAGCGGCTCCGCCTCGCGCTCCCCCTCCTCCTCGCTGGCTGCGTCCTCGGCGCCCAGCAGCCCTGGGCGCGGCGGGGCGCCGACCCCGCGACTCGCCCGCTGGATCCGGCTGCCCTTTCGTCCCTCCCTGCTGCGGACTTGGCTCCGCTGGGGTCGACTCAGGTCGTCGCCAACGGGATCGTCCGAGTCCCCCTTCCGAGGGGGGGCGTTCTCGAGGTCGATCCGATTCTCCGCTTTCGCTCCCGCTCCCCAGATCGCGCCTGGACGATCTTCGCGGGGCGCTGGGGACACAGCGAACTTCCCTTCCCCCTCCAGCGAGTCGAGGGCGCGCCGGGTGTCGTTCAGCTTCGCTTCGGAGGGCCGCTGCCAGGGGTCCTGAGGGTTTCGAACAGGAACGGGCTCGAACTCGACGCGCGGCGGACGCTCCCCGAGCCGATCTATTCCCATCTCAACCACGCTTGCTCGTTTGGGCTCGTGGGTCCGCGCGGGACATGGTGGATCCGGTTCGGCGAGGGCGGGGAGCGGATCCAAATCGTCGGCTACGACTACCCCGTCGGGCGGCCCGCGCGTTGCGCGGTGCTCAGGCGAGGGGGCAAGCTCGAGGTTCTCGAGGCGACGAGCGCGGAGAAGGGGCCCTTTCGGACGCTCGCGTCGACGTCGCTGGGGGAGGGGCCGCTCGTGATCACGCTCGAGCGGGATGAGCTGCCCGTGGTCCGGCTGACGCTGTTCGACTGGGCCTCCCAGGTCAGTCAGCAGCGCTCGCCGACCGCTGGCTGGGGGTTGCCCGAGAACGGGATCGAGTTCTGGGCCGTGCCGGGCGGGAAGGGGATTTGGATCTCCGCGAGCTGGGCGGCGACTTCCGTCGGGCGAGGGTGGGACAGCGTAGGGCACGCGGCGGGAACCTATCGAAATCGGATTCGCATCGAGCCCCTGGGGGGCTAGTCCCCCAAACGCCCCTTGCGAAGCAATCCCATGCCCGCGAAACCCGGAGGGGCTAGTCCCGCCAAACGCCCCTTGCGAAGCAAGGGAGCGCATCGTGAGTCCATGCCCGCAAAACCGAGCATGCGCAGCATGGGTCGGGACCTGGAGGAGCGAAGCGGGGGAAGGTCCCGACGGTCGAGCGCAGCGAGACCTCGTGCTGCGGAGCAGCACCAGAAGACACAGCCAGCGCTTTCGCCCACACCACCCGCAGATTTCGACAACGCTCCCCCCAGGCCCCCCTCGGCTCCGCTTCGAGAGGCACCCCGGATGTGGATTCGACGAAGAATCACCGCCAAGAGCGCCAAGTTCGCCAAGGGCTGTCGCCCGCAGGACGCTCCCTCTGAGCCACTTCCTTAGGGGAGGATTCGGCTAGCGGAGCTCTTACTTGGCGTCCTTGGCGTTCTTGGCGGTTCAACCCGAACATGAGATCAGCTTGCGGTGGCTGGCAATGGCCAATCATGAGGCACCGCCTAGTCGGGAGTTCACGATTGTGGGCGGTCAGTTCACGACGTCAGACCGTCCGGACATGAGTGGCCCGGCGGCTAGGCGCGCGACGGCTGTCGCGAAACCGACAGTTCGTCAACGCGGAGATCGCGAGAGACCCGCCGAGAGCCGCAGAGGTCGGGAACCAAAGCGGAGGCGCTCGGATTCGGTGACGAGGGCAAGAGGGCTAGACCTCGCGCTGCGGAGCACCCTTCGATTCACTCTAGGGGGCCGGAAAACTCGTAGAGCCAAATGATGTCGTTACGAGACCGGTAAGGGGACTCTGCGCAATCTTCACCCGCTGGGAATCTCTCGTCCCCGAAACGCAGAGTGAATCTCTCGCTGCCGAGTCCAACCTCTGTGACCTGGAAATGGATTGGACCGAGTGTTTGTTCGGCAGAGTCGCCCCATATCGCGTCGCCGAGAACCTCGACTGAGTGCCCGGCAAGAGCTCTGACTGCACTCAAGCGAACCGTATCAATCCACCTCCAGCGAGTGTCCCAGCTAGGCTCGTCCTCAAGCAGGCAAGCAAGAAGGAACCCCAGTGAGTCCCCAATCTCCTGCGACAGGACCTCCTGTTCGTCTGTCGGCTGCCAGGGGTCAGCACTTGCGCGGAGGCTCAAAAACTCAACAACTTGCTTCAACAAATCGGACATGGCTCGAGACCCCGGGAGCATATCGACTGCTCGCAAGAGCCTCCCTCCTGGACTTCCCAGCGATCATGACCGCCGTCTGCTCTGGTCCTGTTGGGAGGGAATCTTGGGATGCGGTCGTCTATCTGTAGCCGATCGGTTCGCGACGCTTTCGCGCATTGGCGGAAGGAACTCTACGGGGTCGCCACACCTACTCGAGTTCTTACCTACTCAGGCCGGGGGGTCCGGCGACCTCTCCGGCGATCGCTGGGCCTGTGCCCAGCGAGCGTGCTCTGCGACCGCGGGGTTTTCGTGAGCGGCGAGCGCCTCGAGGGGGGCGTCGAGGGCTGGGTCGCTCGTGTTGCCCATGGCCGTCGCCACGTTGCGGAGGAAGCCCGTCTTTCCGGCGCGATACCAGGGCGTTCCGCGCGCGAGGCGCTTGAAGCTCTTGCTGGCCTGTTCGTAGAGAGCGAGCAGCGAAGGGTGCCGGCGCTCGGCCGCGGGCGCGAGCTCGGCGTCCGCTGCGGCGCCGAAGCGTTGGTTCCAAGGGCAGACGGCTTGGCAGAGGTCGCAGCCGAAGACGTGCTGTGCGACGCCTTCGCGGAGGCTCTCGGCGTAGGGGCCGCGGTGCTCGATCGTGAGGTAGGAGATGCACTTGCTCGCGTCGAGCACGTACGGGCGCGGGAAGGCGTCGGTCGGGCAGACGTCTAGGCAGCGAGTGCAGGTCCCGCAGCCGGCGAGCGGATCGGGTCCGTCGGGAGGCAGCTCGCGGTCGACGATCAGGCCGCCTAGGAAGAACGTCGAGCCGCGGCGCGCGTGGATCAGGTTCGTGTTCTTGCCCCAAAAGCCGAGCCCAGCCTGATAGGCGAAGGCTCGCTCGAGGAACGGGCTCGTGTCGCAGAGCCGACGGGCGCTGGCGCCTGGGACGAGCGCCCGCCAGTAACCGGCGAGGGCTTCGAGCCGCGCCGCGAACACGCGGTGGTAGTCGATCTCGCCTTGAGCGTAGGCCGCGACCCACCCCCGGGCCTCGCTCGGCAAGGGCGCGGTCTGCGCTTCGTAGGGGAGCCCGACCATCAGGACTGCGCCGGCCCCTTCCAGGAGCAGGCTCGCGTCGACGCGCTGCGCGGGGTCCTTGGCGAGCCAGTTCATTCCGCCTTGGAGGCCGTCGGCGAGCCAGGTCTTTAAGTGGGTCAGCTCCTCGTCTGGGAGGCGAGGGGGCGCGACTCCGGCCGGCTCGAACCCGAGCGCGCGGGCCGCCTCCTTGAGCGATTCGGCCGCCGACTCGAGGTCGGGGGCCGGCTCGGGCTGAGCCAGGCTGGGGTCGCGAGGTGTCCGCGAAGGACGCGGGGCGGCGGGCGTCAGAGCCAACGGCGGCGACGGAAGAAGAGGACCATGAACAGGCTCAGAGTGAGCATCACGCCCCACAGGGCGGGGTAGCCGAACTCCCACTCTCGCTCGGGCATGTTCTTGAAGTTCATGCCGTAGACGCCGGTCAGGAAAGTCAGCGGGAGCATGATCGTGGAGATCAGGGTCAGGACTTTCATGATCTCGTTCATGCGGTGCGCTGAGAGCGAATGGAACGCGTCGAACACTGAGTCCAACTCGTCTCGTTCGTGCTCGAGCGTCTCCGCGAGCTGGGCGAGGTGCTCATGCACGTCACGAAAGAAGGGGCGGGCCTCGTCGGGGATCTCGTCGAACTCCGCGCGCGCGAGGCGGGCCACGACGTCGCGCTGGCTGGCCGCGAGCCGACGGAGACGGTGGATCGAGCCCTTGAGGACCACGATCCGAGCCAACTCGTCTTCGCCGGCGAGGGTCGCGGCCTCGAGGCGATCGACTTCGATCATCAGCCGATCCGCGAGGGGGAGGAACCCGTCCACGAGGCGGTCGATCAGGGCGTGAGCTAGGAACACGGGTCCCTTGGCCATGGCGTCTGGGCTGCGGCTGACTTGGTCGACGACGTGATCGATTGAGGGCAGCGGAGTCGAGTGGTGGGTGACCACGAAGTTGGAGCCCAAGAACAAGTCGAGCTCCTCAGTCCTCACGTCGTCGAGCCGGCTCCCGTCGCTGACGCCTCTCAGGATCAAGTAGAGGTAGCGGTCGTAGTCCTCGACTTTGGGCCGGTGGAGCTCCTTGTAGACGTCCTCTATCGCGAGCGGGTGAAACCCGAACACTTCGCGCAGGAGCTCGTCGGACTGGGCGCTGCGACCGACGAGGTCTGCCCAGAGCACGGTCCCCTCTTCAGCGAGGGCCGCTTGGGCGTCCGCGGTCGACTCGAGAGCCTCGGTGCTGGTGGCCCCCTTACGATAGACCGTGATTCGGACGGTCACGAGCGATAGACCGTGATTCGGATGGTCACGAGCGATAGACCGTGATTCGGATGGTCACGAGCGATAGACCGTGATTCGGATGGTCACGAGGCTCCCCGCGCTGTCGCTACTTCTGAGAGGGGCCCTTGCCGAGGTCCCAGACCTGGGCCGCAGAGTGGATCATGAACCGCTCCCCCTTGCTGTCTCGAAGTTCGAACTCCCCAATGAAGGCGGCTTGACCCTTGGAGCGGATCGTCGGCTTGGGGAGCGGAGCCTCCCAGCCCGTCGCGGTGCGGACGGCCGCCACGCGGGTCCACTTCGACTTCGTGAAGTCCTTGCCGTCGACGTGACTCCCCCAGAGTCGGACCGCCTTGACCCGGAGCTTTCCCTTCCCAAACGCGGCCAGGGTCGCCGAGCGACGCGGGAGGATCGAGAGTCGGACTTCGGGCAGGGCCTTGGTCCGGTGCGTCACGTGGTCGAAGAATCCTGCGACGGCCGCGAGCACGCTCAAGCCAGCCGAGTGACCGGCGTTGGGGACGTAGTGGGTGAACAGGTTCGTCTTGAGGTCGTGGCGGTAGACGTTGACGGCCTGCAGCGGCCAGTAGGTGTCGTTGGTGCCGATCATGGCCATCGTCGGGACCGTGATTCGGTCTCGGTACGAATAGGGGTCGACCATTCGGAACAGCGCCTTGCCCCTCTTGGTATCGATGAGCTTCAGCAGCCCAGCGTCGGTGTAGTCGTGGATCGAGGGGCTCGGCTTGCCCCAGGTCTCGTAGTGGAGGGCCAGCTGCTTCTTGATGTTGAGGTTGTCGTAGACGATCGGTGCGATCCCGATCACGCGCTGGTCGACGACGCTCGAGAGCCACGTCGTCCAGCCGCGCTTGCTCGCGCCAGTCGTCACGAACTTCTCCAGGCGCCCAAACTTCCAGTCCTGACGCTGCTGGGCGCTGTATTCGCCCAGCGCGTCCATGGCCGAGACCGCGCTCCGGACCATCGGGAACAGGAGCGGCCAGTCCTCTTCACCGGTCTCAATGAACTTCATGAAGGTGTATGCGATCAGGGCGTCCTCCTTCATGCGCCGGCCGCTCTCCTTGCGGAACAGCGGCTGGTTCGGCGTGTCGTGGAGGACCGCGATCGGGACTCCGAGTCGGAGCGCGAGGCCCGAGACGATCATGAGGTGCTCGTCTTCGCCGCCGGTGCCCGTGATCAGCAGGATCGCGTGCTCGGGTCGCGCTCGTTTGCCCGTTGCGGCTGGCGGGACGACGAGGTTCAGCCGGTGCTTCCAGACGATCCCGCGCCACGTTTGACTGGTCAGGGCGAACCGAACCCAGCGGACTCCGTCAGGGCGCTTCTCAGTCGACTTGACCGACCAGGTATAGCTCGGCTGCTCCTTTTGGACGTAGCGATCCAGAGGGCTGTCCGTCCCGACCGAGGGGCTCTCTGCGAACGCCAGGAGAGGAGCGAGGAGGAGGGGGGCCAAGAGGCTCAGGGTCAGACGCGACATGGGGGCTTTCCTTCGCCCGGCGGTCCAATTGGGCTCTCGGGGAGCACCCACAGGCGACCGGCGGGAGGCCAAGTGTAGCAGCGTTTCCAGCGGGTTCTGGGTCCTCAATGCAGGGCTCGTCCGGAAGGATTTCGAGACCCAGGAGGCACCGAGAGTGGCTCCTTAGGCCTCTCCTAGCGAGACTGTGCGGGTGAGTGGTAGCGAAGGAACAGATCGGCTCTTGCGGCGTCAGGCCCGCGAGGAGGACCCGACCCGCGAGGGGTGGACCGCTCGCCTCCGAGCTCGCTGGCGCGTCGCGGCGGAGGCCAAACGCGTCCGCCTCGAGCGCTGGCTCCGCTTGGGCGCGCTCCTCGACTGGCCCCCGGCCCGCGAGATCTTGGGCGAATTCACAGAGCCCCCTGAGGTGGCTGCGGTCGGGCGCTATGGAAGAGAGCCCTCGCTCCGCGCGGCACGGGCCCTCGCGGTCGCTGTCGTGAGCCAGTGGGGCCGCGGCGAGACCGGCGAGCTCGCCGAGCGGGTTCTGGCCGGCTACGAGTTGCCCGGCCCCGAGCGTCGCGCGCTGGCCGAGCAAGCGACGCTCCTCGGTCTCCGCGAACGGCCTCCCGCAGGCGCGCAGCGAACCGGGGAGATCTCCCCCTCGGGGCGGGCCGCCGCCCTGGCAGGCCGCGCCCTAGGTTTGAGCCTCGCAGAGCCCAGCCAGATCGAGGCCGAGTTTAGGGGGTGCCTTGAGTTGGCAGCAGGCCTCCTCAGCCCCAGCGAAATGGTCGACGTGGCCCGCGAGGCGCTTGTCCCCCTGTTGTCTGAGGAGCTCGACCGATCATGAGCGACGCCGCTCCCCCTTCCACCCCCGCCCCCGCCAAGCCGTCAGAGGAGCCTACGGCCGAGCCCCGCTGGGCAGATCGCGGCTGGTATCTGGCTCTCGAATACGGTGTCTTGGCGCGAGATCGCTTTCTCCGACGCCTCCCGACGCTTCGTGAGCTCGGTCGGTTCCAAGAGCTGCTCGAGCCAGGCGGCAAGATTCGCTATCGAAACTTGTTTCGCGCGGCCGAGGTCAAGGACGCATGGGAGGCCCTGACGGCGCTTCAGCCCTGGAAGGAGCATGTGACTTGTTACCTGCGCGGCCACGAAGTCGCCCACCGCGAGGTCCACGAGGTGCTCTGGTGTGCTGGGTTCCTGCGCGAGGACGCCGTGTGTCGGGGAGGACTCGGGGATCGAGACGCGAAGAAGGCGACTCGCTTCGTCGGTTGCCCAGGGGCTCAGATCCGAATCAGCGCCGGGACCTGGGATCTCGACACGCCAGAGCGCCGGCACGTCGTGACGTTTGGGTTCGTCAACGAGCGCGGCGAATACGACTTCGATCGCGAGGCGATCGCGGAGTTCGTCGCCGACCGCGGCCGGTCTCGGCTGTGCCCCGCTTCGCCCGCTGCGGATCCCAGCGCCTTCGCGGCCGCGTTCTCCAAGACTCCGGTCCGCTCCCTTGGCTGGGCGTTGATCGCGGAGCTCTCTGACGCTCAAGTCGAGCGACTCGGAGATGCCCTGGTCACCGAGCACGGCCTCGCCGTCGTCAAGGGCACTCCCGAGCCGCCGGCCAACAGCGAGATCGAGCTGCGGCGAATGCGCGGGAAGATCCAGGCCTACTTGATCGTCGAAGAGCGAGCGATTCGGGCGACATTCAGGCTGGATCCCCGCGTCGAGGAACTTCTACACGAAGGGACGCGGCTCCGCGCGGTCCTCGTGGGGGAGGGTTACGTGCGACGAGACGACGGACACTACGACCACGAGCTGCGCTTCGTGCTGGCGCGACGGGTGCACCTGGGCCCGGCGGACCAGATCGAACACTTCGCGGGCTACCGGTTCGAGACTTTTCCCCGCGCCACCGCGCAATACGAGGCCTGGGCGGGGCGAGTGGCCTCGGCCATGGGTGGTATGCGGGGGACGTCCGAGTGAGTCGGCGCAAAGCGGCTCCTCGGGGACCCGAGTTGAGCCCTTTGGCTCGCAAAATCCAGAGCTACGTCTGCGCTCGGTTTCCGATCCTGTATCTGGTCACCTGGGAGGAAGAGCGCGTCATGGGCGAGCTCGAGCAGGTCGCGATCGCCCAGCGCAAGCGCTGCTTCGTCTGGACTGAGACCGAAGGGGCGCGCAATCTGGCCCTCGAGCAGGCGGGCAAGGTCGAATCCGAGGACCGCCGGGTCCGCGAGCCGGCCGCGATCTTGGCCCGGATCCTGCGCGAGGCGCGCGACGAGAGCGGCAAGACCGAGGCGATCTACGTCCTCAAGGACTTTCACCCCTACCTCGAAAACAGCGCGATTCGCCGCCGGCTCCGCGATTTGGCCAGCGCGTTGGTGAAGAGTCGGATCACGCTCGTGATCCTCGCGCCTCGCCTGCTCCTGCCCCAGGAGCTGGAAAAGGCCGTGACGGTGCTCGACGTGCCGCTTCCGCAGCGGAAGGAACTCGAGGCGCACCTCGAGGCGATCTTGGTCGCCGGCAAGCTGACTCACAGCCTTGATCCGCTCGAACGCGACGTGCTCGTGCGCTCTGCCCAGGGCATGACGCTCCGGGAGTTCGAGCAGAGCCTGGCCCTCAGCGTGGGCGAACTCGGCGAACTCGACGCCCGTGCGATCCCTCTCGTGCTTCGCGAGAAAGAGCAGGTCGTGCGGAAGTCGAGCGCGCTGGAGTGTGTGACTTGGGACGAGGGCTTCGAGTCGGTGGGGGGGCTCGCGCTCCTCAAGGACTTCCTTGAGGATCGTCGGGACGCGTTCACCAGCGAGGCCCGGGCCTACGGGTTGCCTGCCCCCCGGGGCCTCTGTCTGATTGGCGTCCAGGGGTGTGGGAAGAGCCTCTCGGCCAAGGCCGTCGCGCGCTTTTACAACCTTCCGCTTATTCGCTTTGACGTCGGACGGGCGTTCGCGGGCCTCGTCGGTCAGTCCGAGGAAAACGCTCGCGCGGCGCTTCGCTTGGCAGATTCCCTCGCTCCCTGCGTGCTCTGGATCGACGAGCTGGAGAAGTCGCTGTCCGGTGCGCGCTCGTCCTCAAGCAGCGACGGAGGGACCACGGCCCGCGTGATCTCGACGATCACGACCTGGCTTCAGGAGCGACCGACGTCGGGCGTCTACGTCGTCGCGACGGCGAACGACATCTCTGCTTTGCCGCCGGAGCTGATCCGCAAAGGGCGCTTCGACGAGATCTTCTTCGTCGATTTGCCCGCCCCGTCAGAGCGGATTTCGATTCTCTCGATTCACATTCGCAAGCGAGCGCGGGACCCAGAGTCCTTCGACCTCGAGCGCGTCGCGTCCGAGACCGAGGGGTTCTCTGGTGCCGAACTGGAGGAAGTGGTGATTGTGGCCCTCTACAAGGCGTTTGCGGACGGCCGGCGGGAGCCGACCAGCCAAGATCTCCTCGTCGCCGTGGCTGAGACGGTGCCCCTCTCGCACACCATGCGGGAGCAGGTCGAGGGGCTCCGCTCCTGGGCAGCCGGGCGGGCTCGGCGAGCCTCGGCGCCGGTCGCTTAGGCGCCCACTTAGCACAGTTTGTGGCCTCCGGGCCTGCGAGGCTCGGGATTTGGCTTTTCAACGCGCCTGCATAGGCCAGTCGCTGGTGGTTATACTCGCCGATCTGACCCAAAGGGGCAGCGAGGGACGATGGCTGACGAGACCGTGGACGAAGCGGTGAAGGACACGGCAGAAGCCGATTCGACGCCGGAGTCCCCTCTCCAATCCGAAGATGCCGCCGCGCCCGGGACCGTTCCCGAGGTCGAGGATCCCGCTGAGGTCTACAAGATGGCGCTGGCCCTCTACCTGGAAGGCGACGCCGAGGCTGCCTTGGCGCTGATCGAGGCCTCTAAGGAGCGGACGGACATAGACGATCGCCTTCGAGGCAAGCTCGACGTCCTCAAGCGACGTGCCAGCAAACAGGCCACCCGTCGCTTCGCTCGTCCAAAGAAGCCGGTCGTTGAGGTGTCGCCGGCCGAGGAAGTCCCTGCAGGCTCTCTGATCGGGTCCGGCGTCTCGGCAGCCGAGC
>JAESQQ010000130.1 GCA_016765095.1 Planctomycetota bacterium
CTTCCTCTCCCCTCGCACACCTCACACATACGCTCACTCTCACATGCGCTCACTCTCACACGCGCGCGCACACACAGGCACACATGCACACACACACACACACACGCACACTTCCCCAAACGCTTTGAGACTAAGACCCACGCCCTTGACGCGGCCGATCGAATCAAACCCGGTGTGCCCTACGTATACTGGGGCTCCCGGACGGGGAACGACAGGCCGCAGCTTCGGATCGCCACATACGTGTCGGCTGGTCCGGTCTTTTACGAGCCCGAGGACAAGTACTTCTGGGAAGTCTCGGTCGTCTTCAAGCCTGTCGCCGAGCGCCGCGGGAACAAATGGCTCCCTCTCAGCGGGAAGGAGGAGGATAGTGGGCCCATTGACCTGGCCAACGTGTACCTGCCAACGGCACGCAGGCCAAACGGCCAGATCTTTACGAACCTCGCCCGCAGCATGCTGCTCAAGCCCCGCGTAGGCTCCAACCGGATCCTCGTTCCTACCGGCCCAATGAACGCCGCTCTCAAGACTCGCAGAGCGATGCAGGCGGCCGCGCGAGCGCGCTGGAGGCGCGAGTACCCCGCCGATCCTGAGGGTGACCTCAGGAGGATCGAGAGGATGATCCCCCGGCATGCTCGTTACGCCAGGGATGCCGAATCGGAACAAGCCAAGGAGGCTCGGGAAGAAGCCCGGGAAGCCCGGGAAGCTCGGGCCAACGGCACGACGCCCCGCTACGCCTGGGGCGACCGGCGCGACAGCTCGGGCAACAAGGCCGCCGTGGAGCTTCCCCTCACCGCAGAAGAAAAAGCCTTCTGGGCCAATCCTCGCTGGGACCCCATAGGCGAGTATTGGCGGGGGCTGAAGAAATATCTCGCGGCCAAGGCAGCTGCCAAGGCCAAGCTAGCCGCCGAGCGCGAACACCGGGGGAAGGGGATTATCGGCTCCCTCCCACACAACAACTTCAGGTAGGGATCTTGAGGGCGAGTAGGGACCCCGAATCCGACCCCCGGGGGATTCGCCTGGAACCAATCGCCTCCCGTGGTGTGAGGGCGGCATGGGCGAAGCCGCACAGAGTCTCCGATTCCCCTCTCGTAGGCGCTCTGTAGGGACAGATCCCACCCCCAGCGAGCTCGCCGAAGCCTCAGGCTTGGGCGAGCTCCTCGACAAGGGAGCGCTCCCGACCCCCCTCGATCACGAGGCGTTGCGGGCGCGGGCGGCGACCCTCGACGCCCGTTGTCCCTACTGCCACGACACGATCGAGCTCCTAGAGGAGTCCTGGGCCTGCTGTGCGCTCTGCCTGGGTCGCCACCACCGGGAGTGTTGGCGAGAGCACGGCGCCTGCGCGGCGTGCGGGAACGAGCGCTCCCTGACTCACGTCCCGCAGGCTGAAGTCTCGGTGTGGCGGGCGCCTGCGAGCTTTCGAGAGCGCCTAATGACCTTCGGAGCGGGCCTCTTGTTCTTGATTCCCTTTGCCATGCCGCCTGCGGTCTTAGCCTGGGCCTCCTACAGCCGAGGTGGGCTGACTTGGAGCGACACGGTGGTCAAGCTGGACGCGGCTCTGCCCGCAGCGGAGCGGGCGCGGAGGGCCTACCGCGAATACTTGATCTCGCGAAACTCGGGCTTCGAGGTCACGGCCAGGGCGCAGCTCGAGAGCGCGCGGGACACACTCGCGGACGCCGTCGCTCAGCTTGAGGCCGCGCTTGACGAGCACCGCCGCGCCGACGGGACGCTGCCCAAGACGGTTCGGCACCACCAACAGGCCCTCGACCGATTGCGCTTCTATCTCGGGAACACCGAGCGGAGCCTGAAGGCTCGTCGTGACGCGGACGCCGTCGAGAAGCGCCTCAGTCGGGGCAGCGCCTCGCCCCTGGAGGGCCCCGGTGGCTGATTCGCTCTCCGCGAGTTGCTCCTCGTCTGGGGGCTCGGTTGCTCAGGACAAAGACCCCAGAAAGGGCGAGTCATGCGCTCGCCGTCGGACGCGGCCGGCGCCGAGAGCAGTTCACTCCCGCTGCCCCTACTGCCACCACGGAATCCAGATCGAGCAGACCGGCTGGACCTGCTGCTCGCTTTGCCTCGCGCGTCACCACCTCGGCTGCTGGCGCGAGTTCGGTTGCTGCGCGAGCTGCGGCGGTGAGCAGAGCCTGACCTTCGTTCAGACCCGGAGCGATCTTCACGACGCGCGCAGCCTTCGGGCCCGAGACTCCACGACCGGCACCCTCGTCCGCGCGGCTCGCAAGCGGAGCCTGGCGGCCATGGCCGCAGCCCTCGCGACGGGCGTGATCGGCGTGCTCCTGCTCAGCGTTTAGGGCCAGGCTGTCGATCCGGCAGCTGCTTCGACGCGGTCTCAGGACTTGACGCCGGCCCCTGCTTTGCAAACCTCGTGGGACCGCCTGGGCGCCAGACCCGACACCCAGGGGGCATTTGTGGAGGCGAGGCGTGTGCACCCCTGCGTGCGCACGCAGTTGAATCCGCCTCGCAGCGTGCTAGCCTGCGGGGCTCGAATGGCCCTAAACGCCTACTCCCTCAGGGTTTGGTAACTCACCAGCCTTTCGGAGACGAGCGCCAGGGCCCTGGGAGTAACCCGTGTTCGAAGACGTGGATAACCCACTCGCTCGGGCAGCCGACGTCATTGCGTCGAGCTGGACCCGCATGTTTGGGAGCCGAAACGACCGCCTCGTTCGCGAGATCCTGCCTCAGGTGGCGCAGATCAACGAGCTCGAGGCCGCCTACGCGAAGCTGACCGACGAAGAGCTCAAGGCCAAGACGGTTGAGTTCCGGGCCACGATCAAGGAGCAGCTCGAGGCCAAGAAGGCGCCAAAACTCCTCGAGGACGCGCGACGACTGCGCTTTGACGGAGCCCCCGAAGAGGGAGACGCCAAGGAGAAGAAATACCGCGAGATCGAGCAGAAGATCCTAACTAAGATCCTCCCCGACGCCTTCGCCACGGTCCGCGAAGCCAGCATGCGGACGATCGGCCAGCGGCACTACGACGTTCAGCTGATCGGCGGGGTCGCGCTCCACCGCGGCTGGATCGCAGAAATGGTCACGGGTGAGGGCAAGACCCTCGTCGCGACCCTCCCCAGCTACTTAAACGGCCTCCCCCAGCGTGGCGTGCACGTGATCACGGTCAACGACTACCTCGCGCAACGGGACCGCGACACAAACGCCGAGATCATGGAATTCCTCGGGATCACGATCGGCTGCATTCAGGCCCACATGGGCAACTTCGAGCGGCGCGAGGCCTACGGCTGCGACATTACGTACGGGACGAACAACGAGTTTGGGTTCGACTACCTGCGCGACAACATGAAGGTCGACCACCTCTCCCAGGTCCAGCAGGGACGACGCAACTTCTCGATCGTGGACGAGGTCGACTCGATCCTGATCGACGAGGCTCGGACTCCGCTGATCATCTCGGGGGACGCCTCGGACGCGCCCGAGAACTACGGGATCGCGAACGAGGTCTCCAAGAAGCTGCGCGGCGTCGACAAGAACAAGCTCGAGGAGGAGGCCAAGAAGCAAGGCGTCGAGAAGGAGGACCTCGAGGACCAGTGGGACTTCGTGTTCAGCGAGAAGGACCACTCCGTGACGCTGACCGAGCGCGGCGTCGAGCGCGTCGAGAAGCTCCTCGGCGAGGGAAACATTTACGAGACCGCGTCTGCCCAGTGGCCCCACTACATAGAGCAGTCGATTCGGGCCCACTCGCTCTACAAGCGGGACAAGGCCTACGTCGTCCAAGAGGACGAGATCATCATCGTCGACGAGCACACCGGCCGCCTGATGCAGGGTCGGACGTGGTCGGACGGCCTCCACCAGGCGATCGAGGCCAAGGAGGGCGTCAAGGTCAAGCAGGAGACCCAGACCCTCGCCACGATCACGCTCCAAAACTACTTCCGGCTCTACAACAAGCTCTCCGGCATGACCGGGACCGCGCTGACCGAGGCCAGCGAGTTCTGGGAGATCTACAAGCTCGACGTGCTCTCGGTGCCGACGAACAGGCCGCTCCGCCGGACCGCTTTCCCCGACGTGATCTATCGGAGCGTCAAGGAGAAGTACAAGGCGATCTGCGCTGAGATCGAGGCGGTCAACGCGCTCGGTCGCCCGATCCTGGTCGGCACGATCTCGGTTCAGAACTCCGAGCGCCTCTCGGAGATGCTCGCGCGGCGCGGAATCGAGCACGAGGTCCTCAACGCCAAGCACCACGGACGCGAGGCGAGCATCGTCGAGGGGGCGGGAGTTCTGGGGCGCGTGACGGTCGCGACCAACATGGCCGGGCGCGGGACCGACATTACGCTCGGGACCTTCAGCCACCAAGTGCTCTTGGATCACTGGAAGAAGTTCCGGGCCGCGCCCAAGGACCTCGAACTCGACGACCCCCAGGTCCAGCAGAAGCTGCTCGCCCACTGGCGCGCGACCAAGCTCAGCACGGGGACCACCCTCTACGAGGAGTGGGAGTGGCGCGGGATCATTGACCACTTCACCGACGTGATCGAGTTCGAGGGCAAGAACTACAAGGTCCCCAAGCTCTGCGGGCGAGTCCAAGAGCTGGGCGGGCTTCACATTATCGGGACCGAGCGCCACGACTCGCGCCGGATCGACAATCAGCTCCGCGGTCGCTGCGGTCGCCAAGGGGACCCCGGCTCGAGCCGGTTCTACCTGTCGCTCCAGGACGACTTGATGCGGATCTTCGCGAGCGATCGCGTCTCTTGGTTGCTCGAGAAGCTCGGCATGGAAGAGGATCAGGAGATCAGCTCGCCCATGGTGACCCGCGCGATCGAGCGGGCCCAAAAGAAAGTCGAGGCTCACCACTTCGACGCGCGCAAGAACGTCCTCGAATACGACAAGGTCATGGACGAGCAGCGGAAGCTGGTCTACCGCGAGCGCCAGCGGATCCTGGAGGGTGACGACGACGACCTCCGCAAGGCGACTTTCCTCTGGATCGAGCGCTCGCTGAGCCGCTCGCTCGACGAGTACGCGCACCCAGACATCATGGCCGAGGACCGTGACTACCCCGGTCTCTGCGATTGGGTTCGCAAGACCTTCTCGTTTAGGGTCCTCCCGCGCGAGATCCAGGAGCAGACCGAGGAGGAGACCTTCCAGCTGTTGTTGGGCAAGATCGGCCAGGCCTACTCTCTCCGCGAGACGGAGATGGGCATGGACGAGATGCGCAAGCTGGAGCGCTACATCATGCTCCAGGAGGTCGACGAAAAGTGGAAGGATCACCTGCGCGGCATGGATCAGCTGCGCGGTGGGATCGGTTGGCGTGGCTACGCGCAGACCGACCCCAAGATCGCCTACAAGAAAGAGGGCTACGAGCTGTTTCAGGAGATGTGGGAGACGACCGCAGGCGAGATCACCTCGCTCTTGTTCCGCGTCCGCCCTGTCACCGCCCAGGAAGAGCAGAGCCTGGGACAGATCTGGGAGCCGACCCAATACACGGCTCCGAGTGAGTTTCACGCTGGCTTCGAGCAGCACGCAGCGACCGCCGAGGCTGAGGCCTACGCCGCGTCGCAGAGTGACCTCCCGAGCCAGCCAGTCCGCCGCGAGCAGCCCAAGGTCAGCCGGAACGCGCCCTGCCCCTGTGGCTCGGGCAAGAAGTTCAAGAAGTGCTGCGGCGGTAAGGCGGGGGTCGCATAAGCGACCCCTTCCGAGCGGGCGCTAACTAGTGCTGCCCAGCACAAGTTGCGGTTTTCGTAGGGGAGGGGTTTACCCCCTCCCGCGGGCGGGGGTAAACCACGCCCCTACATGTGGCGGGCAGCACTAGTGCCCTCGCTCGTCGACTTCGCCTACTACGCGGGTTTGATCCTCGCGTCGCCGGTCTTGACCTACAAGGTCGCGCGGATCCGCGGTCGGCGACACCTGGCCGGCCTCAAGGAGCGCCTCGGCGACTGCGAGCAGCGCCCCGGCCGGCGCCCTTGCATTTGGATCCACGGGGTCTCGGTCGGAGAGATCCAGGCGGCTCGGACCTTGGTCGAGGCGATCGAGCGAGAGCTTCCGGATTACGAGATCGTGCTCTCGACGACGACCGGCACGGGGCAAGAAGTCGCCAAGCGGACTTACCCCGACAAGCGGGTGTTCTATTTCCCGATCGACTTCACGTGGTCCGTCGCGCGGGTGTTCCGCGCGATTCGACCGAGCCTTGTCGTCCTGGTCGAGCTCGAGATCTGGCCAAACTTCCTCCACGAGGCGCACCGCAAGCGAATTCCGATCGCGCTCGTCAACGGGCGGATCAGCGCCAAGAGCTTTCGCGGTTATCGCTTCGTCCAGAGCTTGCTCTTCGACCCGATCGGAAAGATCGGGCTGTTCTTCGTCCAGACCGACCTCTACGCCGAGCGCTTTCTCAAGCTCGGGATCCCGGCGCGTCAGATCGAGGTCACTGGCTCCGTCAAGTACGATCAGCTCGCGGCCCCCGACCTCGATCCAGCTGAGGTCAGGCGAGAGATCGGTGTTGGGCCGGACGACCTCGTGCTTATGGGGGGCTCGACGCACCCCAGCGAGGAGGCCAGCCTGCTCAAGGCTTACCTGTCGCTGCGGGACGAATTTCCCCGGCTGCGGCTGGTCCTGGTCCCGCGTCACACCGAGCGAACGGCGGGGCTCCTCGAGGAGCTCCAGCGTTCAGCGTCGGTCACGCTGCGGACTCAGCAACTCGCGGCTCGCGGGAGCGGGTCTGCCCCGGACGCCATGGCGGTCGGTGAGGTGTTGTTAGTCGACACGGTCGGCGAGCTGGGGCGGCTCTACTCTGTGGCCGACTTGGTGTTTGTGGGCGGCTCGTTGATCCCCCACGGCGGGCAGAACATGCTCGAGCCGGTCATGTATGGGAAGCCGACGCTCTTTGGCCCCCACTGGGTGAACTTCGAGGAGCCCGTCAAGCGCCTCCTCGCAGCGGAAGGAGTTCGCGAGGTTCAGGGAGCAGGCGAACTCGAGGCAGCGTTCCGGGCGCTGCTCAAAGACCCCGCCGGGGCTCGCGCGATGGGGGAGCGTGGCCGGCAGGCAATGGTCGCCGCCCAAGGCGCGACGGACGCGACGGTCCGGGGCCTAAGTCGCTTCCTCCGTCGCCTCTCGGGACGGGTCGCTCGGTAGGGAGGCGAGCGAGGGTGGAGGTCTTACTCCAGATACCAAATCTCGTTTGTGGTCCTCCTGATCTCTCCTTCTCCTTCGCGAGGGAGTTCGCCTCCGAGGAGGATCAGCCGGTCGGGTTGGGCGACGAGGCTGGTCAGCAGTCGTTGTCGCGGGGCTGCACCGACCTTGAGCTTGTTCCAGTAAGCCCCGTCGACGCTGTGCCAGATATCGAAGCTCCCAGTGAGCGGGCCGAACCCGCCGCCGACCCACATTCGGTCCCGCCATACGCAGGCCGCGAACAAATCGCGGGGAGGGAAGGAGTGAGTGGCCTCGACCTTCGTCCAACCCTTTGCGGGGTCTTTGGTGGACCAGACGTCGTTGAGGGGCTCTGAGTCTCCATTCGGCTTCCAGTGGCGGCCACCTAGGATCCACATTTGATCGCGGTAGACGAGGGCGCGGCCTCCTGTGCGGCGGGGCGGGGTGGGAGCCTTTACCTGGGTGAACCGGAGGGGGTCGGACGTGTGGGAGCGATAAACCCGATCGCTGTGCTTCTCGCTCGGGCTGAGGCCTTGCCTCGGGGAGCTGCCGCCCAGGAGCCAGAGGTGGCCTCCAAAGGAGAGGGCCGTGATGCTCATGCTGAACCCGCCTGGAGCCTTGGCCGTCTTCTTCTGGGCCAGCGCCCCGTTCCGTTGGAGCGTGACTTCGCGGAGTTGCTGCTCAGGATGGGTCGAGCTGTCGCCGCCCAACCAGAACAAACGTCCGTCGTGGACGACCGTCGTAGAGAACTTCGCTGGGCCGACAAAGCCGCGGGTATCCACCTCGGTCCACGTCGCCCCTTGGTCGCTGGAGCAGTGGATTTCGTGCTGGTCGGTGATGTCGCCGGCCTCTGGAAACACCCAGAGCTTGTTCTTCCAGGCGATCGCGGAGGGCTGTCGACGAGGGGTCCAGTTTCGCCCCACAACGTTCACTCTCGTCCACGTGGTGGGCAGGGCATTGGGCGGGGGGGTGGCCACAGGCGTTGGTGAGGGCGAGGTGGGCGAGGGTGACAGGGTGGGCGAGGGCGATCGGGGCCGGGGGGGTGAGATCGGCGTCGGCGACCCCCCCAGGAAGGCCGCTCCGACGCCAGCCGCAAGGACTAGCGCCAAGACCACTGCTCCAACTCCGATGGCCAGCCGGGGGCCGCGCCGAGGCGGGGGCGCTAGGCTCGCCCGGAGCGCGTTGGCGAACTCGGACGAGGCCGGGCGTTGGGCCGATGGTTTTGAGAGCCCTGCCAGGCAGAGCTCGGCGAGAGCCGCGGGGAGCTCGGGGCGGACCTGGCGGGGGTC
>JAESQQ010000131.1 GCA_016765095.1 Planctomycetota bacterium
GCGGGCGGGGGTAAACCCCGCCCCTACATTCACCTCTACCGGTATCTCCGGGTCCAGCCACTAGTACTTCGCCGTGTTGGGCTGCCGGAGGCGATCCCGCAGGCGCGCGGCCTGACCGTCGCCTTCTTCGTTCGGATACACCTTGAGGGTCACCAGCGCCCCTCGCATTTTAGGCCCGTAGCCGGCGTCGACGTCCTCCGAGAGCGGATTGCGCGAGTGCATCAGATTCCGCTGGTGGTAGGGGTCGTCGGCGTAATCCTGGCCGGCGTGGCTCAAACCGAGGAAGTGACCGATCTCGTGGGCCAAGTCGTTGGCGACGACTTGATCTCGGCTCGCGGCGTCTGTGACCTCGACCCCCTGGGTCGCGCTCCACTGGCCGTCGACCGCGATCAGGACGCCTGGATTCTCAAACCCCTCGCTCCCCATGTTGTCGCGGTTGACCCCGATCCCCTTGCTGTCCTCCATGTAGCGCATGAACCACACGTTGCAGCGGTTCTCCACGTAGCCCTGGCTAACGAGCGTCGCCTCCTCGTTCCCGCTAAAGGTCCCTGACGGACGTCTCGGGAGATCGTCTCGATTGAAGCCGAGGTAGGATTGGCGAGTCATGCCGTCGAGGCGAAGGTGAATCCCCGCTGGGCGGAGGATCGAGCGCGCCTCGGCGAACCAGCGGCTGAGCTGGACCTCAGGGGTCTTCCCCGATCCGCCGCTGGCGGACGAGTGGATCGTGCAGAGGTGGGGGACGACCCGGAGCGTCAAAGGCTCGAACACGTGCGGCTCGGCCTCGGCCAGGATCGGGCCTTCAGTCGAGCCAAGCCGGATCTCTATCGTCTGGGCGGTGTCATTGTCTTCGAGGGCCTCGACTCGAAACACGCCGTCTGAGGGGAGGGCCCCGCCGCCCTCGGGCTCAGCGATCTTGAACTGAGGGGCCCCGCCCGCGCTCGCGGTCACGAACAGCGACGCGTTGAGCGGGAAGTCCTCTCGCTCGACGCGGAGCCGAATCGTGTCGCCGACGGTGATCCCGATCATGGGGCCGCGGGCCTCGCTCTCGACCCAGCCCGGGGGGCGCGGCATGGCCCAGCCGCGATCGTCCAGATCGGGAGCGTCGAGCCGGGGTCGCCCGCTGATCGCCCGCGTGAAGCGGAGAGGGGTCAGAACGTGAGGGTGACCCTCGAGGGCATGAACCCGAATCGTCATGCCCAAAATCTAGCTCACAGAGCCGCCCCGTGCCTAAGTCGGAGGCGACGATCCTGAGAGGTCGCCCGCGAAAGGGAGGATTCACGACTTCCCCACTTCTAGGAGGGCGACCTCGGTCAGGCTCGTGCTCCGACTTACTAATGCACCTGAGAGCGTTATCGGTCCCTCCCCTGGCCACTAAACCGGAGGCCACGATTCTGAGAGGTCGCCCACGAGGGGGGTCTGACGACTCCCATTCGCTATGAAGGCGACCTCGCTCAGAATCGCGCTCCGCTTTACTAGGAAGAGTTGAGTGTCGAAAGGGGTCTTAGCTGCGTAGCAGGGCTTGGCCCCGGTTCGCGCTCGACTGACCGCCAGGCGGGTTTCGGCGTAGGCTGCCGCACTTCCCCTCGGCGCGACCAGAGGCCCCGACTTGACCCCTTCGGACTCGAGCCCGCCTGAGACGGGAGGCCCTCGCGACGCCCCACCCGAGGGCTCTCCAGGACCGAAGCCTTCGACGGGCTACCTCGACCTCCTCCGGCGAAACGTGCCCTTTCGCCGCCTGTTCCTCGCCCGCTTGGCGAGCCTCGGCGGCGACTGGTTCAACACGCTCGCCGTCCTGGCCCTCCTCCGGGAGCTGAACCTCGCCGACGCGAGCAGCTTCGGCGGCGTTTTGATCGCCAAAATGCTGCCCTCGATCTTCGTGGCCCCGATCGCGGGGGTCTTGGTCGACCGACTCAACCGCAAGCGGCTCCTGATCGGAGTCGACTTGATCCGGGCCGTGATCGTCCTCGCCCTGCTCTTGGTCCCCGTCCTCGCTCCCTGGGCGATCGCTCACGGGCTCCCGGTCGTAGGCTTCCTCTACGCCACGATCGTGATCCACGCGGCCTGCAATCCGCTCTCCGAGCCGGCCCGCAACGCGGTGATCCCCGACCTCGTGGCGAGGGACGACCTCGTCGCCGCCAACGCGCTCGGGGCGGCCTCTTGGTCGCTCATGTTCGCGGTCGGAGTCAGCCTAGGCGGCCTGGTGACCGAGGCCTTTGGGTGGCGAGTCGCGATCCTGATCGACGTCGCGACGTTTGTGTTCTCTGCCGGCCTCTTGGCTCGAACCGTGATCCCAGACCACCGCTTGAAGGCGGACCCGAACGAAGCTGGGGGCTCCTTCCTCGAAGGGGTGCGCTTCCTCTGCGCGCGGCCGCGGCTGTTGACCCTCGCCCTGGCCAAGGCCGGCTGGTCGCTAGCGGGCGGGGTCACCCTCCTCCTGACCCTCCTCGGCGAGCGGGTCTATCCCATAGGCAGCCGCGCGATCCTCGGCGTCAGCGCGCTCTGGTTGGCGCGCGCCGTCGGGACCGGCGCCGGACCCTTCGTCGCCCGCGCGATCTGCCGGGCCGACCCCCGCCGCGCCGAGCGGATCATTGCGATCGCCTTCCTCTGGGGAGCGCTCTGCTACATCTTGCTGGGCTACGTGCCCTGGCTCTGGGCCGCGATGCTCGTCGTCGCGTTGGCGCACCTCGGAGGCGCCACGGTGTGGGTGTTTAGCACCGTTCGCCTCCAGGCCCTGACTCCGACCGCGATCCGGGGGCGCGTGTTCGCCGCCGAGCAGGCGATCTGGACCCTGATCATGGCGGGCTCGACTTGGACCATTGGGTATCTCGTCGACGAGGAGATCATGTCCCTCTCTCGGCTCACGACGGGGCTCGGCTACGTATTGGCGATTCCGGGCCTTGCCTGGGTCGCCCGAATCGCCTGGCTAGGAGACCCCCGGCCCGCGCCGAGGCGGGAAACGCCGGATAGACTCGCGCTGTGGACGCAGACCACGAATCCGCCGCAGACCCGCCC
>JAESQQ010000132.1 GCA_016765095.1 Planctomycetota bacterium
GCAGGACTCGGCGTCGCAGGCAAGGCAGGCTGAGGGCAAGCGTAGTGACCTACGCGGCCGAAGCCGAACGCAGCCTGCGGCGTCGAGGACAAGCGAAACGCGAAGTTATTCCTTGGCGCCGACTTAGGCCCTTCGCGGGGCCCAGGACGCAGCAGGTCCCCTGCCTGGCCTCGCCCATTCGAGAAGCGCCAGGGGTTAGGTTGGATCCTTCGAAGGAGCCAACATGAGCTTTCTAGACGCAACTAAGCACAACGTGACTCGGGCGGCGGAAGCCCTCGGCCTCAGCGACTGGGAGGTCCTTGAGCTCAATACGCCTCGGCGTGAGTTGAAGGTCGAGCTCCACCTGCGGCGGGCCGACGGGACCTACTCGACCTACGTCGGGTTTCGCGTGCAGCACGACAACTCGCGCGGGCCCATGAAGGGAGGCCTTCGCTACGACCCCCGGGTCGACCCCGATGAGGTCAACGCCCTCGCCTCGCTCATGACTTGGAAGACGGCCGTGATGGGCATTCCTTACGGGGGCGCCAAGGGCGGGATCAACTGCAACCCACGCGATTTGACGCGGGAGGAGCTCCAAAGCCTGACTCGCGATTTCACCGACGAGCTGGCGGACTTCATTGGGCCCAAGGTGGACATTCCGGCTCCCGACATGGGGACCAACTCCGAGACCATGGGCTGGATCGTCGACCAGTACAGCAAGTACCACGGGTGGTCGCCGGGCGTGATCACCGGCAAGCCGATCGAGCTGGGCGGGAGCCTAGGGCGAACGTCTGCCACGGGACGCGGTTGCCTGTTCGCGCTCCTCAACGTCCTCCAGGATCGCGGCGAGTCGATCGAGGGCAAGACGATCGCGATCCAGGGCTTTGGGAACGTCGGCTCTTGGGCGGCTCGCCTGATGGCCGAGGCTGGCGCCAAGGTCGTAGCGGTCAGCGACGTGACGGGTGGGATGCGCAATCCAGCGGGCCTCGACGTCGACGCGCTGATCGCTCACGTCCAAGAGACTCGCGGAGTGAAGGACTTCGGCGGAGGCGAGAACTTCCCCGGCGGTGAACTTCTCACGTCTTCTTGTGACGTCTTGGTGCCGGCGGCGATGGAGAGCGTGTTGACTGCGGAGAACGCCAAGGACGTCCAGGCCTCGGTCATAGTCGAGGGAGCCAACGGCCCCACGACGCCTGAGGCCGACGAGATCCTCCGCGCCAAGGGCGTCACGATCGTGCCCGACTGCTACGCGAACGGCGGCGGCGTGACCGTCAGCTACTTCGAGTGGGTTCAAAACCTCCAGCAGTTCTCCTGGAGCGAAGAGCGAGTCAATCGCGAGCTCAAGGTGATCATGGACAGGGCCTGGGTCGACCTCAAAGCGCAGGCGGGCGAGAGCAACGACATCCGGTTGGCGGCGTTCAAGCTCGCGCTGAGCCGCGTGATGGCGGCCACCAACCTTCGGCGCTGAGCCGCTCGAGACCGCGCGCGTAGGCCTGCCCTCGCGTCCGGCCAGCCCCGGGCGCGATCACAACCCTAGACCGGATCTTGGCGCTGGGGGTTAGGCTCTTTCTGCCGTGCCAATCCACACCACCCAAGCCCTCGTCCTACGGACGATCGAGTATTCGGAGACCTCACTCATCGTGTGGCTCTATACCCAAGAGCTGGGCCGAATTCACGTGATCGCCAAGGGCGCCCGGCGGACTCGGAGCACGTTTGAAGGCGCGCTCGAGCCCTTGGTCGAGGGTGAACTCGTCTTCTATCGCAAGAAGAAGGCAGACACCCTCGACATAGCCAAAGAGTTCGACCCGACCAACTACCACCGCGGCCTCCGGCGCGACCTCCCTCGGCTCTACCGGGGGGTCTACCTGGCCGAACTCATAAACGAGCTTGGTGAAGAGAACGCGCCCAACCCCAAGGCCTGGAGCGCGCTCACCGTCGGCCTCAACAACCTGGTCCACGCCCCCGACAACCAGCTGGACGTGGTCCTGTTTCGGGCTGAGCTGGGCCTCCTCGAGAGCGCGGGGCTCCAGCCTTCCCTGAGCCAGTGCGCGGCCTGCGGGGCCCCCCCGGCGCCGACTTATCCCGTCTCGATTCCGGGCGGCGGCGTGCTCTGCGAGGAGCACGCGCGAAGTGACCCCGCCGCTCGCCAGACCTCTCCCGGAGCGGTCAAGACTTTGGCCGCGATCGTCCGAGGCGACGCGGTTCAAAGCGGCCCTGGTGTCAACAACCAGATTCGCGATCTTCTCGACCCATTCTTGCGCCACCACCTCGGCAAGGCGCTTCGGACCACGAGGTATCTGCGGCGCCGTGCGCGCCCAGTGGCTCGTCCCCGCGTCGTTACGGGAGGCCCTGGTGAAGCCCCTGATCTTGCTCTGTCTTCTGACCCTCTGCCTCGGGTGCACGACGCCGCTCGGCGAAGGTGACCTTCCGATCCTCGAGGTCCCGACCGCCGAGGCTCCCGCCGCGACCAGCGACGGGGAAGCCCAAGCACGCTCCGCGTTCCAGGTCGGCCGCTTCAGCGAGGCTGGCAGCGCTTACTTCGCGTTGGCCCAGCTCGAGGCCGACCCCCAGCTGCGCGCTGAGTTCCTGTTCCTGTCTGCGGAGTGCGCGCTCGGCGAGGGCAACCACTACCTGGCCTACTTTCGCTATGCGCGGCTCCTCAAGCTCTATCCGGGGACCGCTCGCTACGCCCACTCGGTGGACCGGCTGTTCCTGATCGGGCGGCTCTACTGCGAGGGGAAGGCAACCAAACCGTCTTGGCTGTTTGGGATCGCAATGCGCGATCTGGAGTTTGGGATCGAGGCCCTCGAGCGCTTTCAACGCGAACGCGAGCGTCATAGGTCGGCGGACGACGCTTTGCACTACGTGGCGCTGGCCTACGAGGAGCTCCGCAACGAGGAGCTCGCCATCGATGCCTGGAGCAAACTCCGCCGCTTCTACAAGGAGAGCGAGTGGGCCGAGACAGCCCAGTATCGGGGCGCGCTCGCCGAGATCGCGCGCTCGGAGGGGGTCCGCTACGACAAGCAGCCGCTCCTGGCCGGGCTCATCCTGCTCGAGCGCTACGCTGCTCAGCACCCGAAGGGCAACCACGTCAGCGACGCGCTGGCGAAGGCCAAGGAGCTTCGGGAGCTCCTGGCGGGCCAGCTTCTTCGCACCGCGCGCTTTTACGCTAGCGCGGGCGAACCCTATTCAACGCAACTCTATCTGACCGCCATTGAGCGGGACTATCCTCAGACCGAAGCTGCGAGCCAGGCCCAGGCTTTCGCCAAGAGTGTGTCCAAGGCCGAGGCGCCCGCAGCGCCTCCTGCACCTGAGGACCTAGAGCCGCTCGAAGGGATCAACGAGGACCGGCTCAGGATCGCGCCACCCCCGCTCGACGATGCGTGGTGAGCCGAGGCGCTGAGGGCCTGCGCGCGAGCCTGGTCCTCGTTTGCTGCTTGAGCGCCGGCTGTTACTCGATCGGCTACGACGCCGACCCCGCGCTCGGTGAGCTCTTGGCGGTCCCGATTTTTCGGAACGAGACGCTGCGGCGAGGGCTCGAGCACGATTTGACCCGCGATCTTCGCCGCGAGATTCTCGAGACGACTTCCTTTCACCTGACCCCCGCAGGACCCGACGTTCCCGTGTTGCGCGGCACGATCGAGCGCGTCGACGAGGAGTCGTTGGTGGCGGGATCGAGCGAGGGGGTCCTCTACGGGAGCATTCGCGTCCAGGTTCGGTTCGGTGTCTATCGCGGCGCGACGCTCTTGATCGGCGAGGACACCGACGGCGACGGCCAGCCCGACGGCGAGTTTCGCCTCCAGGGCCTCGCTGAGCGCGACCCGGCTCGCGGTGAGGACCGCCTCAGCGCGGGGCGCGAGGCGCTGAGGGACCTCGCGGAGATGATCGCGCTCAGCCTTCAAGGTCGGCGGGACGATCGCTACGAGCCCAACGACGGACCCGAGTCCGCAGCGCTCCTCGCCCCGGGTCGCCAATACGCCCTCGTCCAGCGCGAGTCCGATTGGTTTCGGGTCGCGGTTCCTGCCCGGAGGAGGCTGCGGATCACGATCTTCCACTCGGCCGAGTTGAAGCTCGAACTCCGCGACGCCAAGGGCCAGACTTTGCCAGGCGCTGTGGCCCGCGAGGAGGGTCGCCTCCAGGAGTGGATCTCGGGGATCGCGCCGAGCGAGGTCACGCTTCACGTCAGCGGAGGCGACCAAGCAAGGCGCTATCAGCTCGCGATCGAACTCCTCCCCGACGACCCCGCGGAGCCAGACCAAGGTCCCGATCAGGCGACGCTCCTGAGCCCCTCGGTCGAGGTTCGCGGGATCGCCCGCGACGAAGACTGGTTCGTGATCGAACAGCCCGCAGGTGCTGCGGTCTTGATCGAAGTCGAGACCGAGCCGGGAGACCCCGCGCTCGGACTCGAAGCGACCGACGAGGACGCGCTCCCGCTCCCCTCCAGCCAAGCGACCCAGACGAGGCAGGAGAACCGGACTCTGCTTCGGATCGAGCCGAGCCCCAAGGCGCGGCGGATCTACGTACGGCTGGGCGGCGCGAGCGAGACTCCGACGCCCTACCGGATTCGCTTCGGGGGCTAAACTGCGTTGGGTCTGAGGGGGTAGGGGCGGGTTTACAGCTCCTGAGGTAGCGACGGTTGAGTGCGCGGGAGGCTCCAGA
>JAESQQ010000014.1 GCA_016765095.1 Planctomycetota bacterium
CTGCGCCAAGCGCCGCGCCGCGATCGCGACTCCCGCCGCGTGGCCGAGCGCCGTCTCTCGCTCGAGCGCCCGCTCAAAGCGCGAAATCGCCTCGTCGAGATCACCGCGAGCGAAGGCTGCGAGCCCCAACTCCCCGATCGCCTCGGACATCCCAGCCTCGTCCCCCAGTCGGCGACGGATCCCCACACAGCGCTCGAGCGCTCGCTCGGCCGCCGGCAACTCGCCGAGCGCCACGTAGCAGCGCCCCTCGATCAGACGAACCTGCGCGACTTCTTCCTCCTCGCTGTGCCCCACCAACTGAGCCACCGCCGCCTCGCAGAACCCGATCGCGTCGCGATAGCGCCCGGTCTGCTCGTAGATCGAAGCCGTCGCCGAGAGGACCTGAGCCGTCTCCCGCTCGACGCCGTCCTGACCAAGTCCTGCGATCGTGGCCTTGCTGAGCGCCTCGAGCGCCCCCTCGTAGTCCCCACGCTGCTCCAGGATCTGACCCTGACGCCGCAAGGCGCGGACCCGCTCGGTCGGCAACAGCCGCTTCTCCAGATCGAGGATCTCCTGGTAGGCCGCAGACGCCCGCTCGGTGGCACCCGTCCGCGCGAGGAGATCGCCTATCTTCGCGACCAAGTCTCGCCAGCGACTCGAGCCTGAGGGCAAGAGCGGAAGCGCCTCGGAGTAGGCCGCGATCGCGCGCTGGTGAGCGTGGACTGCGCAGGCCTCGTCTCCAGCCCGAATCCCATACTGAAGCGCCTTGCTGCGATTCCCTGCTGCGGCGAAGTGGCGGAAAAGTTCAGTGGAGTCCGAGGCCTGACCGAGCTCGGCCCGGCGCACGAGGTGATCGCCACAGGCCTCATGAAGCGCGACCCTCTGGGCCGGGTCGATCGCGTCGTAGACCGCCCGCCGCGCGACCTCGTGGAAGAAGTCGTAGAGGAGCTGATCGCCGCCGCGCCGCTCCGAGAACAGCACTCGTCGCCGCTCGAGGCGCGCGAGGTGCGAGACGAGCTCGCTCGATCGCTCGGGGCGAGGCGCGCTCAGCTCGTGCACCGGAGCCGGACGGCCGAGGACCGCCAAGATCTCCAGCGGCCAGCGCTCCTCCTCTGGGACCCCCCGAGTCCGCGCGAGGATCACCTCCTCCATCGTGGCCGGAATCTTGACTCCGCCGCTCAGGTCGAGGCGCCACACCCCTTCCCGACGGCTGAGCGCGCCCGTCTCGACCAGGGAGCGCATGACCTCGACGGTGAAGTAAGGGTTCCCTTTGGTCTCCTGGTAAATCCGCTCGGAGAGCTCGTCGTGGCTCGTCCCGCGCCCGAGCATAGACTCGACAAGCTCGGTGACCTGGTCCTTGGTGAGCGGCGAGAGCACGAGTCCACCCGCGACCTCTCCGTCCATGAGCGCCTCCAGCGCACGCACCTGAGGCGCAGGCTCCGCGCCCGCCTCGGACGGCCGATAGGTGATCAAGACCTGGAGGCGGAGGGGCCGAAGCGACGCGTTCGAGCGGCGCGAGAGGGCTCGAGCCGACTCGATCAGGCTCAAGTTCCGACAGAGATACTCGACCAAAGTCACCGTCTGCATGTCCGCCTGATCGAAGTCGTGGAGCATCACGACCAGCGGGCGAATTCGGCTGTAGCCGATCAGGAATTGGGCCAGGGCGTCGAGGAGTCGCAGCTCAGCCTGCTCGTCCCCGAGCACGGAGCGCGTCGTGACCGGGAGAAACCCCTCCTCGAGTTCGGGGATCAAGCGCGCGATCTCGGCGCCGTAGCGCTGGAGGAGGCGGCGCCGCAGCGGATCGGTTTGGCGTGCCGCCCCCTTCGCCCGCTCGTGCCAAAGCCCAAGCACGCCGCGAAAGACCTCGACGAAGGGCTCGTAAGCGCCGCCCGAAGGACGCGCGTGCCCTTCGGCCACGGCGACCCGCTGGAGCTGAGCGTGGGTCTTGAACTCCCGCAAGAGGCGAGATTTGCCCAGCCCGAGCTCGCCTGAGATCAGAAACACGTGCTGGAGCGGGCCTATGGGGCCCTCGTTGATCTGGACGGGAGGCTGCTCCGCGCTCGGCTCTTCCAAGTCGCGTTCGAGCGCAGCCCACGCGTCGCCTGACGAGCGCTCCGTGACGATCCGGTCGTCGATCACGTCGGACAGCTCAAGCACGAAGCCCCCGCTCGCAGTCGCGACGAAGCCCCCGCTCGAGCTCTCGTCTGACGGCCGAACCTCACTCAGGGCCGGAGGCAGGTCTGCCAAGGGATCGTCCGCCTCGCGCCAGCTGAAGATCTGCTCAAAGCCGTCGACGAGGACTTGAAACTCAGCGTCCCGCCCGCAAAACCCACCCGACGAGACGAAGTCGAGCGTGGCCTGGCGAGGCTCGATCGCGAAGTCTTGGTCGTAGATCTCGCCGAGGGCCTGAATCACCTCGTTTCCACCGGCGTAGCGATCCGCGGGATCCTTAGCCATGAGGCGCAGAATCAGCGAACTGAGCCGGCGGTCGAGGTTGGGGACGATCTCGCGGGGATTGGGCGGGTCGTCACGAACAACCCGCCGCACGACGTCGAGGTTGGTGTCCCCGACGAAGGGGAGCGTCCGAGTCACGCAGTGGAAGATCGTGACGCCAAGGGAGTACAGGTCTGCCCGGTGATCGACCGGGCGGTGGCGAGCGACCTCGGGCGAGAGATAGCTGACGGTGCCCTTAATGATCCCGAGCGCGTCCTCGACCCGCTGCGCCGCGAGTCCGAAGTCGATCAGCTTGACGAGGTCCTCACCCGACGAGTCCTTGGTGACCAAGATGTTGCTGGGCTTGACGTCGTAGTGAATGATCTCGCGAGAGTGGATGTACTCGAGGCCGCGGCAGATCTGGACTAGCAACCGCGCCAGGCGGACCGGCTCGAGGCCTGCGGTGACGTCGATCAAGTCACGCCCCGGAATGTAGTCGGACGTGAAGAACACGTCCTGCGTCCCCTCGATCACGCCGAAGTCGTAGACCCGGGCCAAGTTTGGGTGCCGGAGCCGTGAGAGCGTCAGGAATTCGTGCTCGAAGTGAGCCAAGTCCTCCACGCGGCGAGCTGCGGGCGGGAAGCTCTTGAGCGCGACCTCCCGACTCTCCTGGCGGTCGTAGGCGAGGTAGACCGCCCCCATTCCTCCCTGGCCCACCGGGCGCAAGATCTCGTAGCGGTCGTTGAGGATCCGACCCGGCTCCAAGCTATCCCCCATGGGGACCCCCGAAAGAACACGGCGGAGACCCCGTCACGCGTCTTGGCAAGATCCGTGACAGGGAGGGCCAGGTGGGGTCCGATAGAAGCTGCACGATCGGTTCTCCGCTCCAACGCGGGGGGGGGCGAGCGGATGTCGCCGAGAGAGGTCGCCCTCAGTTTCGCTGCATGACTCTGCCACCCCTGAGCCCTCCGTGCCACACAACACGACACACCTCGGTGCGCTCGGTTGTTCGTCCCACTTGTGTTGGTTATTCTTCCGTCGGGTTGGTGTTGTCAGGAGCCCCCGGGCCGATCCCGGTTACCAAGGGAAACCATGTCCCAAGATCCCCTCATTGGAACAATGCTGGGCGGAGCGCGTCTCCTCCAGCGCGTCTCCAAAGGCCTCATGGCCCATGTTTATCAGGGCCACTACGAGCGCCTGGGTGTGCCGGTCGCCGTCAAGGTCCTCTCGCCCAAGGCGACGAGCCAAGGCGTTAACCGCGAGCGCTTCATTCGAGAAGGACGGGCCCTCGCCCAGCTAAGCCACCCCAACATCATCAAGATCTACAACGTGGGTCATGAGAACGGGCGGTTCTTCATCATCATGGATTGGATCCAGGACGGAATGAACCTCCGTCAACTGGCCCAGACCCGCCCCTTGACGCCGGCCCAGTCGCTCAAGGTCGTCCAACGGCTCTGCGAAGCGCTCGAGTACATCCACTCCCGTGAGCTGGTCCACCGCGACATAAAGCCCGCCAACGTTTGCCTCCGCCGCGGCGGACACCCGGTTCTTATGGACTTTAGTCTGATCAAGGATCAGAAGTCCGACGTCCAGCTGACCGCCCCTGGCACGATCATGGGCACAGTCAACTTCATGCCCCCCGAGCAAGCTCAGCCTGGCGGTGCCTTCGGTGACGTCTCGGCCCGGAGCGACGTCTACAGCATTGGCGGCGCGGCTTACTGGCTCCTGACCGGTCAGCCTCCCTTCAAGGGACGGACTCCGATGGAGACCATCATCAAGCTGATGCGCGAGCAGCCGATTCCGCCGAGCCAGCACAACCCCTCGCTCCCCAAGGTCGTTGACGACTTGATCCTCGCGGCTCTCGCGAAGAAGTCCTCGGATCGACCCGAGAGCGCCAAGGCCTTCGCGGATCGCATCGAGTTCTTGTTCCAAAACCACCGAGCGGAGCTCGACGGAGCCCAGCGCCCGGCCCTCGCCGAAGAGGGTGGCAAGCCCGGCGCCCGTCCAGCCGCCAAGCCAGCCGCCCCCGCCCAGCCAA
>JAESQQ010000133.1 GCA_016765095.1 Planctomycetota bacterium
TCCAATAGGCGTCTTGCGGAGGGGCCCTCTCGCGATCTGTAGGGTGCGGGGTTTACCCCCGCCCGCCTGTCCGGGAGAGACAGACGGCCTCTGGGATTAGGCTTGTCAACGTCAGGAGCTGTAAACCCCGCCCCTACATTCACCTGTACCGGTATCTCCGGGTCCAGCTAACTTAGTTCCCGTCCTGAAAGCCACCTCCCAAGCGGGCTCCAAGGCGCCGGCCGAACTGGGCTCAAACGCAGCTGCCTGGAGGAGGCCGCCGGCCAGGCTGTCGGCGCGCTTCAGGTCGCTACGCCGAACGACCTGGCCTGGGCTATCTCCCGCTAAGCGCCGTCCCCGCCTGCCCTAAGTCTCTAGCGCCCGGGCAAGTGCCTGCTCGCGACACTTTGAAGCTGGAATTCAGGCAGAAACGGCCTGGTGATTCACCGGGTCCACAGCTACCCTCGCCGCGTGGCGTACGACGATCTGTTTCGTGAAACCGGCGGCCCCTTCCTCCCGGGCACCACCTTGGGAGACATGTTTCCAGGGAACATGGGCCGCCTGCAGTTCGTCCGCATCATGCTCCGGTTGTTGCACCCAGGCCTCGACGAGTGGCCTTGGGACCGGCCCCTCGAGATCGATCTCCTCGAGAAGATCAAGGACGCCCTCGAGCGGGACCAGAAGGGTTGATCGCGTGAGTCGAGTCATTCCGCCGGTCGCCGGCGCCCCTCATGGTCAGCTCGTGGCAGGCGGCGAACCCTTCGTCTTCCACTGCAACCACTACAACTACTGGCTCCAGAAGATCGTGCTCATAGCCGATGGCATGGACGAGGCCTGCAAGGACGCGGCAGCCTCGACAGCCTACGCCGCAGTCACCAACGCCTGCGCCGAACTCGGGCTCGAGGATCCCGCCGCCCGGCTCGAACTCGCGAGCGGGCTCTTCAGCCAGCATGGATTTGGAACCCTCGACTTCAGCGGGACGACCGCCCAAGGCGGCCAAGTTCGGGCACTGACCTCGCATTACGGACAGTGCCTGGGAATGTGCGCTGGGATCAAGAGCTTCGAGACGCCTCAGAATCTGTTCGACCAGGGCTTCGTGGCTGGCGCCCTCGCTGCCGCCCACGGCCTCCCGGCCGGGAGCTTTAAGGCGAGCCCCGTCAGCTGTCACTCGACCGGCGCTGAAGTCGGCGTGACTTCTCTCGAGCCTCGTGAGCCCCCGGCCGATTTCTTCGTCGCCCCGGGCATAGGCGCCGAGCCCTGCGCCGAGCTCCCGCCCCCCAACTCCGAGACCAACGTCGACGAGGCGGCGATCCTAGAGGCCCTCGCCGGCCTCGACTTCTCAGGCAATGAAGAGGGGCTGATCCCTCGCTTCGGCGTGCTCCTGACGCTCCACTTCGCCAACTACTACAACCGGATCTCCTACGAGTTCCTCCGCCGAATGGCGCACACCGGCATGAACGCCTACGCCGAGGAGCTCCTCGTCGACTCGGGGCACCACTGCGCCTTCAACACCTTCGGCGGGATCATGAAGAGCGCCGAGTGGGGAGCTGTGGTCGAACCGCAATGCAAGACCAAGGAGGACTGGGTCCACGGAATCGTGGCCGTCGTCAACGCCCTCGGCTGGGGGGTCTGGCGCGTCGCTGAGTTGAGCCCTGACCGACTCGTGATTCGCGTCTACGACGGCTACGAGAGTCGGGGCTACGTTGGGCTCTACGGCCAGACGCCCGACCCCGTCTCATACCTCGCGCGAGGCGGCGTGGCTGGGATCATGAACCTGCTCTACGTCGGAGACATTCGAGAGGGCCCTGAGCTCGACGACGCCTACTACGCCAAGATCTTCGACACCGAGACGAGCTTCGTCGCCACGTGCACGACCTCCCGCGCCGCGGGCGCCGAGTACACCGAGATCGTCGCGGAGCGGCGGAGCTAGGGACTCGGTGGCCTTCACCCGCGCCCTCCACGGCCGGTGCATGCGCGGGCTCCACTGGCTCTATCAGACGACTCCGACCCTCGACGCCGAGGTCCTCGTCGAGGCCCTCAACGAAGCTTGGGATCAGAACCTGATCCGCGGAGACGAGCAGTGGGGCGCGCTCCACGTCGTCCGGTTGATCATGCAGTTCCAAGTCGAGTTCCGGATCGGCGAGCGCGAAGGCCAGATCTCGCTGATCCACCGCGTGTCCTCTAGCGACGAGGTGAGGGAGCTCTCCCACGCTCGGCTCGAGGCGATCCTGAGCCGACTCCTTCCTGCCGAGTCGCTCTAGAGAGGAGCCATGGTCTGCGGGAGCACCCCGCAACCGCAGGCTGGGCCCCTGTCGAGGGCGACCGGGGGAGTTGAGTCGCGGCTCAAGACGCTCGGCTAACGCTCTTCAACTGGGGGGTCTGCGACCCCCCAAAGGCCCGAAGGGTGATCGCCCCAGTTCGGACATGCCTTTGACAATGCGACGCTGATGCGGGAAACCTGCACTGGATCGCAAGTAGGCGACAAGGGAGGGCTTGGAGTGAGCGACAAGAAACTCAGGAAGTTGGAGGCAGCCTGGCTGGCTAGCGGATCTCGGCTAGATCGGGCGGCCTATGTTCGAGAACACCTGCGGGTCGTCAGCGTAGACGGTTCCGAGACCGCAGCCCTCCTCAAGTCGCTCTTGAAGGGGAAGGACGCGGGCGAGTTCAGCGCCCAGCAGCTGGTGCTGAGGGCTGGCCGGAGTTCCAAGCAGGACCAACATCTTGAGGGAGCCACTCTCTATGAGGCCGCTGCGGCCCGGGCAGAGGGAGAGCGGCGCTACTGGTGTGCCGCCCGCGCAGGCTTCGCCTTTCTCCGGGCGGGCAGCTTCGGACGGGCCCGTAACCACTTCGATTCCGTCGTTGACCTCGATTGGAAGAAGGCAAGGCTGGACTTCGATTGGAAGGCCAGCGAGGACGGCTATGCGGGAACGTTGGAACTGCTGGAGGCGCTTGACGACGCCGAGGGCTTTCGGCGTGTGTTCCTAGCGGCTGTCGCCCTCCACGAGAAGGAAGGCTGGGGTTTTCCCCAGAACCCGAACAACCAAGATCGCTTGCTCGAGTGCTGTGACCGGCTCGAGCTAGGGGACCTCCTGACGATCGTTGTAGATAGGGCGGCCAAGCGTCGCCCCACCGAGCGGGCTCTCAAGAAGCGTATCGCGAAACTCACGACGCCTCATGAGGGCAAACCCGCCAAGAAGTCGAAGCCAAAGTCGATTGTCGGGCCGTTGAGGTCGGCCGACTTCAGGAAACTGGTGACGCGTCACTTTGCTCCCAAGATCCGGACGCTCGGCTGGACGGGCAGCGGCTTTCACTACCGATTCCAGCACTCCGAGTTTCCGCTCCTCTTCCTGCTTGGATTTCGAGGCTTCAGCGGCGGCGAGACCTTTGTAGTCGAGTACGGGTTTTACCCGCTGATCAGCTACACCAACGAAGGCCGTCCGCAGGACCCGAAGAAACTCAAGGTCGCCAATTGCTGGTTCAGCAAAGGGCTCCCCAGCGAGAGGAGGTTTGGCGCGTCCGAGTCAGAGGGACTGAGCTCAGCGGAGGCCTGCTGGAAGGACTTCTCGGCGATCGCTCTCGGCGACTTGGAGAGCGCCGGGCTTCTCTACTCGAACCTCAGCCAGTTCAAGGTCCTCAAGCGGGGAGCAATCAAGACTCCGAAGTCCTTCGCGTTCTCAAGGGGTCTCGAGAACCCCACCGGGCCCTTCTTCGAACTCCTAGCCGAGATCGCTCGTTCTCAGGGGGACTCCGCGAAGACCGAAGAGTTCTGTAGAGGAGGGCTCGCCTGGGCCGAGGGACTGGAGCACTGGAAAGGGCGTTTTGAACCGATCCTTGAAGCTTAGTAGCCCCGACCAACCTGCCTCTCGATAAGGGAACCAAGCCGAACGCCCCGCTGGATCGGCTGGGCGCTATTGCTTCGCGGTCGCCTAGACGTTGAACAGGAAGTGGACGATGTCCCCGTCTTGGACGACGTAGGTCTTGCCTTCCTCCCGCATCTTGCCGGCGGCCTTGATCGCGGCCTCGGTCTTGTATTCGCGCAGGTCGTCGAGGGAGTAGATCTGGGCCCGAATGAACCCACGCTCGAAGTCGCCGTGGATCACGCCGGCCGCCTGGGGGGCCGTGTCGCCAGCCCGGATCGTCCAGGCTCGGATCTCCTTGGGGCCGACGGTGAAGTAGGAGCGGAGACCCAACAGCTGATAGCAGGCCCGGGTCAGCGAATTGAGCGCCGGCTCTTTGAGACCGTAGGCCTCCAGGAGCTCCGCTTGATCCTCGCCCTCGACGTTGGCGAGCTCCTCTTCGATCGCTCCCGAGACGATCACGGTCTCGTCGCCGGCTACGGCTGCGTGGGCGGCGACGAGCTTCGAGTAGTCGTTCCCATCGGGCAGCTCGTCGTCGCTGACGTTGCAGCAGTAAAGGATCGGCTTGTCTGTCAGGAGCTGGAACTCTCTGATGAGGCGCTTCTCCTCGACGCCGATCTCGAGGGTCCTGGCCAGCAGGCCCTCGTTGAGGTGGTCCTTGAGCCGGATCGCCAGGGCGAGTATGGCCTTGGCGTCGTCCTTGTTCGCGCGCGCGTTGGCCTCGAGCCTCCGCATGCGCTTCTCGACCGAGCCCAGGTCCGCCATCACCAGCTCGAGCTCGATCGTCTCGACGTCGCGAATCGGATCGACCGAGCCGTCGACGTGCACAATGTCCTCGTTGTCGAAGCAGCGCACGACCATCAGGATCGCGTCGGTCTCCCGAATGTTTCCGAGGAACTTGTTCCCGAGGCCCTCGCCCTTCGACGCCCCCTTGACCAGCCCCGCGATATCAACAATGTCGACCGTGGCTGTCAGGACGCGCTCGGTCTCCACCATTCCGTGGATCTCCTCCAAGCGCGCGTCGGGCACGGGCACCACGCCGACGTTGGCCTCAATGGTGCAGAAGGGGTAGTTGGCGCTCGCGGCACCAGCCTTCGTCAAGGCGTTGAAGATGGTGGACTTGCCGACGTTGGGCAAGCCGACAATGCCGACGCTGAGGGCCATGAATTCGCTCGGGGTAGCGGGTGAGGGTGGGCAGCCTATGACCTGCCGAAGACTGCGGCCACTCTCAGAGTTCCCAAGAAGCCTGTGCGCGCCGCGAGCGGAAGCGGAGACCGGCTCCGCAGCCCAAACGGAAGTTCACCTGCCCTAGGAAGAGAGTGCGATTCGGCCTGGCGGGCCGTCAGTGACCTCACCGATCACCGCAGCGGCCGTGATCCCGGCCGCGTGGAGTTCAGCCACGATCGCCTCCGCTGCGTCAGCCGCGACGGTGGCCAGGAGACCGCCTGACGTCTGGGCGTCGTAGCCAAGTCGGACGTCGGCGTCCGCGAGGCCCTCGGCGCGATCCACGCTCGGGGCAGCGGCGTCGCGGTTGTCGGCGGCGCCACCGGCCAGCGGCACCTCAGCCAGCTCGCGCGCGACGGGAAAGTGGGGGAACGCGCCTGGGCGAAGGCGAAGCCCGACGCCTGAAGCCTGCGCCAAGGCGCGCGCGTGGCCAAGGAGCCCAAAGCCCGTGACGTCGGTCGCGCAGCGGCATGCGTGGCGAGCCAGGACCTCCGAGGCGATCTTGTTGAGGGCGGCCATGGACGCCACGACCTCCTGAACGCGAGGGTCGTCCTCCTTGAGCTGGCCGGCCTTGAGCGCATTCGCCACGAGGCCCGTCCCGAGCGGCTTGGTCAGGATCACGGCCTCGCCAGGACACGCGCCCTGGTTGGTCCGCATTTTCTTGGGATCGACTCGGCCGGTCACCGCCAGCCCATACTTGAGCTCAGGGTCCATGACCGAGTGCCCGCCCAGGATCACCGCGCCCGCCGCGTGCACGACCTCGGCGCCCCCCTGGAGGATCTCGACGAGGACTTCCGCCCCCAGAACGCTCGAAGGGAAGCACACGATCGCCAGTGCGGTCAGAGGTTCGGCGCCCATGGCGTAGAGATCAGACAGATTCACCGCCAGGCA
>JAESQQ010000134.1 GCA_016765095.1 Planctomycetota bacterium
CGAAGGTTCTCCTCCTCGACGACGCCTTGAGCATGGTCGACTCCGAGACCGCGGTCGCGATCCTGGCGCACCTCCGCCGCGCGCTTCCCGACGCGACTTTGATCGTGACGGCCCACCGGACGGCGACGCTCCTAGGCGCAGACGAGCTCTTGGTCTTTGAGCGCGGGAGCGTGATCGAGCGCGGCGCGCCCCGCGATCTGCTCGCCGACGTCGAGAGCCGCTTCGCCAAGCTCCACGAGCGGCAGCGTCTCCAGGCAGAGATCGAGGGGGCCGGGTGAGCGCCTCCTCCGACAAGACTCAGGACGCCACCACGCCCAAGGACGAATACGAGGGACGGGGGCGCTTCGCCCAGGGCCTCTTGCCGCGGCTCATGGCCTTGGTCTGGCCGCACAAGCTGCTGCTCTTCGCGGCCCTGCTCCTGTTTCCGCTCGTCGCGGCCGCGCAGCTGGCTCAGCCTCAGATCCTGCGCCTGGCGCTCGACGGGCCGGTCCGGGACGGCGACGGGCCCGCCCTGTTGCCCTTCGCGCTCGCGTTCTTGGGGCTGATCGCTGCCCACGCGACGCTCCAGCTCGTCCAGAGTCTCGTCATGCAGTTGCTCGGGCAGCGGGCCATGCGGGATATCCGGACTCGCCTCTTTCGTCGAGTGGTGACGCTGGCGCCGAGTTACTTCGACCGGACGCCGCAAGGCAAGATCATGACGAGGCTCACGGGCGACGTCGCGGCGCTCAACGAGTTCATTAGCTCGGGTCTGGTCTCGGTCGTCGCGGACACCGTGCTCTTGCTCGGGATTGTGGTCACCCTCCTCTGGATGGACTGGCGCCTGGCGCTGATCTCGTTTGCGCTCGTGCCTCTCCTGATCGGCGGGCTGGCGTGGCTGCGGGGGCGCCTCCGTCAGCTCTACCGGGCGATTCGCAACCGCTCGACGGCGCTCAACGCGTATCTCAACGAGAGCGTGATCGGCATGGTGATCGTGCAGGCCTTCCTCCGCGAGGACCGGAATCGCGAGGAGTATGGGGAGCGCAACGAGGGGCTCTTCGTCGAGCAGTTGAAGGGCGTCAGATACGCCAGCGCGCTGAGCGCGGGGGTCCGCGCGGCCAAGATTTTGACCATAGCGCTCCTCCTCTGGGCAGCGATCAACCACACCTCCCTCGGAGTCGAGACTTTGAGCCTGGGCATGGTGGTGGCGTTTGTGGACTACCTCGATCGCTTCTACGGGCCGATCGATCAGCTCTCGGGTCGCTACACGATCCTCCAGACCGCGCTCGCGTCTGCGGAGAAGGTGTTCACGCTCCTAGACGAGAGCGAGGAGCTAGCGGACCCCGAGGACCCGGCGGAGATCGCGCCCCTCAAGAGCGCGTTCGAGTTGAAGGGCGTCGAGTTCCGCTACTCGACGGGCGAGCAGGTCCTGCACGGGATCGACTTCTCCGTCCCGCAGGGTCAGACCGTCGCGATCGTGGGAGCGACGGGGGCAGGCAAGTCGACGATCGTGAAGCTGCTGAGTCGCTTCTACGATCCGAGCGCGGGCGCGGTCCTCTGGGACGGGCGTGACATACGCGAGTTCAAGAAGGCCGACTTGCGCAAGCGAATTGCCTACGTGCCCCAGGAGACGTTCCTGTTCTCTGAGACCCTCGAGGAGAACATTGTTCTAGACCCCAACCAGGTCACTCCCGAGCGCGCGCGCCAGGCGGCCGAGTCAGTTCGGGCCGACGAAGTCGCCGCTGACCTCCCGGGTGGCTACGACCAGCTCCTGGGCGAGCGCGGTCACGACTTGAGCGCGGGCGAACGTCAGCTCGTGTCATTCGCACGCGCGCTCGCCAAGGACCCCGACCTCCTGATCCTCGACGAGGCGACCGCCAACATTGACGGCGAGACCGAGGAGCGGATCCAAGCCGCCCTCGAGACCCTCTTGGCAGACCGAACCGCCGTCGTGATCGCCCACCGCCTGAGCACGATCAAGAAGGCCGATCGGATCGTGGTCCTGCACAAGGGGCGCGTCGCTGAGGAGGGCACGCACGAGGAGCTGCTCGCGCAGGAGGGCGTCTACTGGAAGCTCTACCGGCTTCAGAGCGAGGAGGCCGTATGAGAGCGCTGCCCTGGCTGCTGCTGGTCGGCTTGGCGGGGTGTTGCGCGCCACCGGCCTCCGACTTGATCCCCGACGCGCCCTTGCCGAACGTCGTGCAGCTCAAGACCCGCACCGAGTCCTTCGGTCGCCAACACGCCGTGGCCGTGCGCAACGGGCGGCTTTGGATCCGCCCCCTGTCAGGAGAGGGAGGCTGGGCGCTGACCCCACCCGACGGCCTCCCACGCGAGGGGTGCTTCTTCGGCTTCGAACCACCGTTGGCAGTGGCCTCCGTATCCGCGGACGGAGACAACCTGGTCGCCGCCACCGCGGCAGGGCGGGTGTTCTACGCCAAGTTCTCGTCGTCGGAGAACGGCGGGAAGCTGAACTGGACCGATGAGTTCGGGTTGCTGTGGCGAGACAAGGTGGCGCTCCCCGAGGGCCAACGAGGCTTCGCCATTTCGCACCGCGCGTCGGACGTGGGTCACTACGCCGACATTGACGGAAACCAACACCCAGTCAGCTTTGGCGTCTCGACCCTCTACGCCCTCGACGCCAGCGGACAAGTGATCCGGTACGCCGACCCCTGGCTCGAGCCCAAGTGGTCTCACTTGTTCTACACCCCTCTTCGCGGGCGATTCGTCGCGATCAGCCTGAGCGCGAGCGCGTCGACGCTGTTCGTGATCGACGCGAGCGGGGAGATGTGGACCCGCCTAGCCGACTACGACACCAGCGGCGAGAACCCACTCCCGGGGTGGTACTCGTACCAGCGCGAGTTCCGCGACGGGCGCAACGTGCGCACGCTCCCCGGCTGGGACTGGGTCCAGCAACCCCGTCCCCCCGGGGCAGTCACAGCAGAGATCACGATCCTTCAGACCGGCAAGGGGAACGCCGCACGGGAACTGCGGGTTCGAGGGCGCACCCCCCAGGGCACCGCTGGCTACTGGACCAAGCCGATCGAGGCCGGCGCGTGGAGCTTCGTGCCGCTCCCTGAGTTGGCAGTGGACGACGCGAACCTGCTCCGCCCCCTGAGCGACGAAGCTCGGCTGGGGCCAGTGCTCGACGTCGAGTACTCCGGGACCGTTGGCATCCGCAATCGGTTCCTGATCCGCGTCTTCGAGTTCAACGCTCACAACTCGCCGGCAAAGCTGGTCGCGGTGCTGGGAGAGGATCGGTTCACCGCCTTGCTCCACATGCGACGTGTGCGCCCGGAAAAGGACGGCACCCTGTCCACGAACTTGGGAACCCTGGAGATCTTGCCCGAGACGTTGAGCTCCACCGCGCCGCGCGTGCGCAAGCTGGTGCAAGACGTCTCCAAGGGCGAGCGACTGGTCGAAGTCGAGGTACACGTCTCACCGGACGGCAAGGTCCTCGAACTGACGGAAGACACCTGGCTGTTTACCAAGGCGAGGACGATCACGCTTCACCGACAGCCCTAGGTCTGGAAGCTCTCCCGGCTGCAGAGCGAAGAGGCTGCGTAAGCGCTGAGCCCGGGGCTAGCGCCTGGTGGCTCTATTCCTCTTGTCGTGCCTCAACCCGTTTCAGCCAGTATCCGGGGCGTTGGCGCGTATGGGCGCACGCGAGCACGAGGATCTCAGCGTCCTGTTCGGGGAACGCGACCCGATAGGGGAATCGACGCACGCTGGCCTGGCGTGCGGGGAGATTCTCGGGCAGATCCACGATCGGAGACTGCGCCTCAGGGCTCTCCGCCAAGCGGTCAATGGCCTCGTCCACCGAGAGGAGGAACTCGACGCCCAGGTCGACGCGTCGACTCTCATACCACCGAGCAGCAGCGCGAATCTCCTCCTTGACGCCAGAGGCGAAGCGCAGAGGCTTCACTTGATTCCGAACTCGCCCCAAAGCTCTGCGCGCACTTCCGTCCAATCTTCGCCGGGATCCTCTCCTGACAGTAGACGTCGTGCCCGGCGCTCGATCTCAGCCGCCCAGGCCGCGTCCACTTGGTCAGCGGGTTCGCCGTCGAGGCTCGCGAGGAGCTCGGCTGCGACTGCGGCACGCTCGTCGAGGGGCAACCCGAGAGCTCTTGTCAGGACTTGGTGTGCTTCGTCACCCATACCCGAACTGTAGCGCCCTCGACACCAAGGGTCCACACTTGGCCTCGGCCTCGCGCTGGCTCAATACCAGTTCGCTCGTGCCACTTCGTTTGGTGCGAACACCAGCCCGTTCCCTCTGATCCTGGGGGTTGGTCCATAAGTCCCTGTGGGGCAATCGATCTGCATTGCCCTGGGACGGCCTAGCTTGAGGATCGCGCCCGACTACTCGTAGCGCTGCAGGAGCGCGGCGAACACCAGGTCGACATTCGCGTAGTAGGGCCTCTGGAAGTCCAGTTCGTCGTCCTGCTCCGCCTCTAGCTGCGCCAAACCCTTGGCCGCGGACGTTCTCCACTCAAGGACCTTCTCGGGAGAGACGGCGCACGGCTCCAGGACGAGCAATGTGGCGAGTGCCCCCATGCCGGATGCCTCCCTGCAGAGGTCGCTCCAGTTGTCTTCGTCCTCGAAATCGTCAGCAACCAGCTGAACGCAGCGCTGCGCGACTTCTTCCACGTAAGCAGCGCCTGATTCGGTCTCGAACAGAGAGGGCTCGCGTAGACCGAAGGGCCCGGACGCGGCTCCAGTGTGAAGTGCACTCGTGAGCGTGGCGGGTAGTGCCGCTGTCCGCTCTGCGAGTTTCTGGCCCTCGCCAGCGACGACCCTCGCCAGGATCTTCTGTGCGGCAGCCGGTAGGTGACTGCCTATGCCTTGCTCGTGCGCCTTCAGTGCCTCGACGATGCTCTCCGACTGTCCTGAGTCAGCAGAGAAATCGAAGGGTGAAAGCTGCAGGAGAATCCCAATCGCTGCGCCGAGGCGCCCCGTCGAACTTGCACCTGGTTCGGTCGTGCCAAGAGTCTGGATGTCCTCGATCAGACCATGAGTAATGTCACCGAGCCCGTCCAGCGAGCTATCGTTGTCGAGCATCCCCTCGTCCCACGTCCCCATGACCAGCCTCCCCCGTGTCCACGCGAAAGTGTATCTGACGCCACAAGGCACGCCGCTCGCCGAGCGTCGGGAGTCCAGGAACCCAGGCTTGCCCCACTCGCAGGCGGATCAAGGCAGGCCGAACCCCCGTGTGGTGTCGATCAGGAGGCTGGCGGCGTTCGGCGTGCTAATCCTCATGGTTGCCCCGGAAGGCGCAACCACCAGAGTGACCCGACCTACGGTAATGCAGCCTTCAGACCTGTTCGGGACTTAGACCCCTAGAGACAACATGGGTCCGATGGCCTAGCGATTGCGCGCGGCAGCCTACGACCCAATTCCAACTGAGATAGTGCGTGGGCTTGCCACGTTCGCCCGGCGCAAACACCAGGCCACTGCGTCAGTTGCTCGGTTGGGCCCACAAGTCCCTGCGGGGTAGGTGGTCGCATTACCGTGGGACGGGCCTGGCTCGAAGGATCGCGCCCTCAGAGGTCTACGAACTCGTCTAGGACCTTGATCCCTCTGCGCTCAGCGAACTCACGGAGGACATCAAGCTGCATCTGGGCTGATTGATCCGAGGTCGAAACTCTTGCATAGATCACGGCTCGCTTCATGGACCCCTCCTTCGAGGAGGCCCATTCTCCGGAATCCGAGGAGCCACACAAGAGATTGTGTTGGACTACTAGCCCCGGTGGCCCGTGAGCGGCATGCTAGCCACGCAAGAGGAATAACCTATGGGAGTTGAGGAGTCGGTCAGGGACCTATGCCGCAAGGCTCTGGGCCGTGACCTGAGGGAGAGCGAGGGCGTCTCCAAAGAGGAAGTAGATCAGGCGGCAGCGGGTCTCGGCTGTGCTCTGGAATCTAGCCTAAGGGCCTACTACCGATGCGCAGGTAGAGCGGACACGTTGAACTCCTTCCACAACGAGATCCTTGTCCCTCAGGACTGGTATCTGAGTGAGGGTCACCTGGTCTTCATGGAGGAGAACCAGGGGGTCGTTTCTTGGGGGCTCAAGGTAGACGCTGACGAAGAAGCGACGGTCTGGCAGCGGAACAACACAAGTGGAGCCTGGCATTCCGAGGAGAAACCCCTCCTGGTGTTCTTGGAGGACTTGTTTGCCTGGTATGCCGAAGGCGCGGACTTCCCTCCTTCGGTTGAGGATTAGGCTTACCGAGATCCCCCGTGGACTAGCCCAGGCCACCTCGCATCGTCATGCTCTGAGGGTGAGCGATCAGCGACTCCGAGAACTTGAAGCAGCCTGGCGGGCTAGTGGGTCCGTAGAGGACGAGGCTGCGTATCTGCTGGAGCGCGCCCGGGTTGGCGACCTGGAGCAGAGCAAGCTGGAGTTGGCGGCCTACTGTGGGCACGAAGGTGCCCGCTTCGCACTCCAGGATGACGCGCCTCATACACCCAGCACGATCAATCGCCTTATCCACGGGCTTCGCGCCTGGCCAGGCGCTGCCTCCAGGGCGGCGCTTGCAGTTGCCTATGTCGTGGTGGAGGGACATGCCCTGGAGGGCGCACAAGCAGCTCTGAACGCGTGCTCGCGATTGCTGCTCGACC
>JAESQQ010000135.1 GCA_016765095.1 Planctomycetota bacterium
GGCCTTCTTGGCGATCCCCTTCCCCCCATTGGGAGCTGGCGCCTTGGCCGCTGGCGCCGGGTCTGGGCGCGCCACGATCGCCGCTGGAGCAGCCTCTAGGGGGGGAGCTTCGGCCAGAATCAAGACGAAGTCGGGGTCGGTCTCGACTCCGAGTCCTCCGCCGATCTCGGGGAGCGCGAAGGCGAGTTGGTGGATCTCCGCCGAGGCCGGAGCAGGCTCGGGGGGAGGAGCCGGAGCCCGCAGGAAGAGGTAGACGCCTAGGGAGACCACGAGCAGCGCGGCCACGACCGCGCTCCCGATCGCGACCCGCAGCGAATGCGAACGCTCGCGCTCGAGGTCCGCCAAGGGGGAGCTCAGCAGTGTTCCGTCGCCAAGGGACAAGGCAGCGAGGGCGGCGTAGGCGCGCTGGAGGTCGTCGGCGGCGCGCCGACAAGGGACGCAGCGAGAGAGGTGAGACTCGAGGCCCGCCTCTACGTCTGCGAGGAGCTCCTCCTCGAGGCGACGATCGAGGAGGTTGCGGGCGCGTGTGCACTCTGGGGTTAAAGGGGTCACCGGCTCTCCCCCACCACCATAGCAATCCGGCCCCTGCCTGCCCCGCGCGAAGCGGAACTGCCTGCCCCGCGCGAAGCGGAACTGCCTGCCCCGCGCGAAGCGGAACTGCCTGCCCCGCGCGAAGCGGAACTGCCTGCCTCGCGCGAAGCGGAGCTGACGTGTTTCGCGAGAGCCTCTGGAGCTTGGCTGGCGGTCCTAGGAGACCGCAGCGAAGTGCTGCGCGAAGCGCTGACGCGCTCGGCTGAGGCCCGACTTGACCGTCCCAAGCCGCATGTCGAGGAGACCCGCGATCTCCTCGTAGCTGCGTGACTCCACGTCACGGAGCACGACCAACTTGCGGTCCCGCTCGGAGAGCCTGTCCAAAGCGGCGAGGACGAGCTCTTTGCGGGCGAGCTGTTCGTCGATTTGGGGGGCGCCGGTCTCCGCTCGCTCCATGCTTTGCTCCGAGCTGCAGAATTTGGGGCGCCGCTGACGGGTCCGAAGCTCGTCGCGGGCCACGTTTCGCGCGATGTGATAGAGCCAGGTCGTGAACCGCGAATGGGTCCGATAGCGAGTCGCGTGTCGGAAGACCCGCATGAAGGTCTCTTGGGATAAGTCTCGCGCGCGCTCGGCATCGTTGACGATTCCGGTTAGGTAGCCCACGAGCGGCCCTTGGTAGCGTCGAACGAGCTCCGTTAGCCCGTCGTCGTCACCTTTTCCCAGCGCCACCATAAGGTCGTTGTCGCTGAGGACTGTTGTGTTGATCACCGCTCACCTCCACCACGTTTCCATGAACCCACTTGTTCCGTGGGCAATCGAGAGACCAGCATTTCGACCAACGGAAAAGGACTTAGGTCCTTGGATGCGACAAATGAACTTGCACTGTTCACTTGCCCTGCAGTCCGAGCGAGATGCAGGCCAGATTTACATTCCGCGCTGAAAGTGGCTGAGCGGGATAGGATCCGCCCATGCGGCTCCTCGCCTCCCTCCGTCCCTCTCCTCTCTCCTCCCTCGTCTGCCTCGTGGCAGCGCTGGCGCTCTGTTGCGGGTGTGCCTCCCCCCTCCCTCGGGGATCGCTCTCCCCCGACGAACGCGACGCGCTTCGGGCCTCCTTCGAGGATCAGCAGCCGACGTCGGGCGAACCGGCTGAGGACCTCGTCGAACTCGTCACTCGGGTTCGACGCGGAATCGTCCTGGTCGAGGTTCCCCAAGCCGCGACCTTTGGGGCCTACCTAGGCAAACTCGGAGGCGCTGCCTGGCAGACCCTGGTCGAGTTCCCCGACCTCGGCGAACTCCTCAACCTGCCTTGGACGCTGGCTCTGGGTTGGCTCGACGTGCAGGGAGTCGTGCTCCAAGGGAGCGGCGTCCTCGTCACCGACCACGAAGGGCAGGGCTACGTCCTGACCAACGCGCACGTGCTCGGGGAGAGCCCTGCTCGAATTCGGGTCCGCTTCGACGGCGCCGGCCAAGACGACTACGTGCCAGCGGAGCTGCTCTGGAGCGATCGTCGCCTCGACGCGGCGCTGTTGCGCGCTCCGCTCAAGGGATCCCAAGCCAAACCCCTCCCGCTCGGCGTCGCGAAGCCCGAACTCGGACGCTGGACCCTGGTCGCGGGCTATCCGGTTCGGGGAGACGCCTACGCCCCGCCCTACCCCTCGGTGACGCTGGGCGTCCTGAGCTCCTGGGACGTCGAGATCGAGCCCTTCCAGCGGCCCCCCAAAGTCCTCGAGCCCCCAGGCTTGCTCCAGACCGAAGCCGCGATCAACCCAGGAAACTCAGGCGGCGCGCTCCTCGACCTCAGCGGACAAGTCCTCGGGATCGTCTGCTCTCGCCTCGCCGACTCCGACGGGATCGGGTTCGCGATTCCCATCCAGTGGGCGATTTACGCGATCGGTCGCGACCTCGGAATCAGCCTCCGCCCGCTCGGCCTGACTCTCATAGGCGACGAGGACCCGGACGCCAGCCAAGAGGACGAGGAAGACGAAGAAGACGAAGAAGACGAGGAGTAGCTCCTACTCCTCGTCCTCGTCCCCGTCCTCGACTTCACCCTCCTCTTGGAACGGCTCGAGCTGTTCGAGACGGGCAGCCCGACCCAAGCGAGCCAAGGCAGTCAGCGGTGGATCGGGCAGCGAGTCGCCCAAATCAACGCCCAGGTCTTGGAGCAGCAGAATGTGTTGAAAGCCGCGCAGCGCGGAGCGGAGAACTGCGGCGCGTCCTCGGAGGCCGGCCCAGGCGCGATCCTCCTCGCTACGCTCGAGCTCCGAGGCGAAGGCCATCACGCAGCGAGGAATTCGGCGAGCGGTCATCAGGCGCTCTTCGATCTCAAGCAGGTCACGCTCGGGGCCCTCGAGCTGAACCTCGGCGAAGTCGTCTAGGTTGACCGCGAGGGTCTCGAGGAGCTCACCCGCTCGCCCCAAAATGCCGCCCAGCTCGCGGGCTGGGGTCGCCCGATTGAAGTCCTCGACCAACTCGCGCGCGGCGGCGATCCAAAGCTCGCGGAGGGAGTCAAGACCACTCATACCCCGAGTCTACGCCACGCACGCCGAGCGAATCCGAGCCGGAGGTCGTGATTCTGCGGCTGGGATCTCGATCAGTCCCCGCTCGGCGCTGCTCATGACCGACACTCCAGGCATGGGCCCCACTTTTCTGGCAAACCTCCTCAGCGAGCGGACCTTCGGGCCCGGCGTCCAGCGGACCCTGCGAGGCCTCCGGCCCTGGCTGGAGCGGTTCGCCCAGCGGGGCTACTTCGGAATCCACGAGCCTTGGCCGACGCGAGGCCCCGAGCGGATTCTGCTCTTGGCGGGGCACTGGCTCGGCGACACCTTCTGGGCAGCACAGACCGTAGCCGAGCTCCGCAGACGCTACCCCGAGAGCGAAATCTGGGTCGCGACGCGACAACGCGTCCGAGTGCTCTGGCGAGGCTCTGTCCCAGAGCACCAGATCCTCGACTGCCCGCACCTCGTCAGCGATCGGCGCCGAGACAAAGTCTCTTGGCCGGGGATCCGGAAGCTCGCAGCGGAGCTGCGCGCACTCCAACCCGACTTGATTTTGGACCTCTCGGGCAACCGCTACACCGCGCTCCTGGCCTTCATGGCTCGCCCCCGGCGAGCCTACGGCTGCGCGAGCAACCCCCTCGAGGGCCTCTATTCGCGGTCGCCGCGAGCCTTCGGGGAGCAGGCCCACCTCGCCGAGCGCCCCTATGTGGCCCTGGCCCGGCTCGGGATCACCGCCCCCCAGCGTCCCCTCCCGCTCCCAATCCCAACCCCGCGAGCCGAGGCGGTCCGCCACCGCTATCAGATCCCAGCCCGAGCCCCGATCCTCGCGCTGGCTCCAGGTGCGGGCTGGGCCTCGAAGCGCTGGCCCCCCGAGCGATTCGGACAGCTCGCCGCAGAGCTGGAAGACCTCGGCTTGCACCCCGTCGTGTTCGGGAGCGCGAACGAGCGTCCCCTCCTGGAGAGCGTCGCCGCTCGTACCACCCGGGGGATCGCCCTCCCGGGGCTCTCGATTCCCTCCACGCTCGCGCTCCTCCGCCAGGCGCGCCTCCTCGTCGCCAACGACTCGGGCCTGGGGCACCTCGCTGCGGCCGAGGGGACGACCGTCGTCTCCCTGTTCTCCGCGACCAATCCCGCTCGCTACCGCCCCCTCGGACCGCGGGTCCGCGTCCTCCGGGCGGGCTGCTCGGACCGGCCGGAGCGAGCCCAAGAGCACTGCCACGACCAGGCCGGGTTCGCCTGCCCCGCGAGCTGCTGGGACACGCTCAGCGTTCCCCAGGTCGTGGCCGCTTGCCGCCAAGAGTTGCTCCGCTAGCGAGGCGCCGACGCCTCCTTCGCGCGCTGCTGAGCGAGGCGCTCGAGGCCCCTGCGGCCCTTCTGACGCACGTCAGCGCGGGAGTCCCTCGACGCTTTTCGGAACAGCTCCTCCGCCCGCGCCAGGTCGCGAGCGGTACCGCGACCTAGCATGTGCAGGACGCCCAGGTTGACGATCGCAGGACCCGAGCCGGCCTCGGCGGCGGCCTCGAGCCACGCGACCGCCCCGGGCAGATCCTGGGGGAGCTCGCGCCCCTCCTCCAGGAGAGACGCCAGGCCCAACATCGCGTCGACGTATCCCGAGTTTGCAGCCTTGGTCAGCCACGCCCGCGCGAGGGCCTTGTCGACAGGGCCACCCACGCCCCGCAGGTAGAGCCCGCCCAGGTCGTACATCGAGGCGAGCTCTCCCGCCCCGGCCGCGAGGCGAACCCACTCCCGTGCAGCCACTTCGTCCTGAGCGACCCCGCGGCCCTCGGCCAGCATCGCGCCCAAATTTCTCATTCCCCGCGGGAAGCGCTTCTCCGCGGCGGCCCGGAACAACGCGACCGCCCGGACGTCGTCGCGGGGGGACCCGTGGCCCTTCGCCCGCATCAAGCCTAAGTTGACCAAGGCGTCGAGATCCCCCTCGCCCGCGGCCCGTCGATACCAGCGGACCGCCCTCGCCTGATCCCTTGGTCCTCCTTCGCCGCGCGCGCACATGATGCCGAAGTAGAGCATCGCCTTGACGTTGCCCGCCTCCGCACCGCGCTCGAACCAGAGGAGCGCGAGCCGGTCGTTCCTGCGCACACTTCGCCCCCCAGACCTGAGGAGCATCGCCAACTCACACATGGCCTTGGGGAACCCAGCCTCGGCGCTTACCAGGAACCACTCGAGCACCTTGAGATCGTTCCGCCCCGCTTCCTTCCGCTGCCGGAGCACGATCGCCAGGTTGTACATCGCCCTCCGATGGCCCTCACCCGCAGCCCGCCGATACCAAGTCTCGGCCGCTGCCATGTCGCGAGGCACTTCAAGCCCACGTTGATAAACGACTCCAAGCGAGAACGAGGACTCGGCCTCTCCCAAGGCCGCCGAGCGGCGATACCATTCGAGAGCCTCCGGGACGTCCTTCTTGACCCCTTGGCCCTTCAACAACAGGGTCGCGAGCGAGCACATCGACTGCGGGGACTGGCCTTCGCTCGCAGCTTTGCGAAACCACTGCACGGCTTCGGCTTGGTTTGCCTCGACTCCCTCTCCGCGTTCGAGCAAGCGGGCCAAGTTGTGCATGGCCTTGAGCGACCCTTGACTCGCAGCCCTTCGATAGAGCTCGACAGCCTTGGAGTGATGGTTGGCGTTGTAGGCCTCGAGCGCCCGCTCGAAGAGCAGTTCGCTGGCTTCCGAGTCGAGGGCTGCCGTCGGAAGGGTGGGAGCTGGCGATCGCGAAGGGGCCCTCGACGCCACGAGGGCTTCCCTCGCTTCGGGACCGTCGCTAGTTCCGACAGCGACCAGGGCCGCCCCCGCAACCGCGAGTGGAGTCAAGGCGACCCAGAGCCACCTCGCTCGGCCCCGCCTCGCTGAGGTGAGCTCGCGTCGCGAAGCGAGCGCCTCCTCGACGGCAGCAGGACTCGCGAGTCGATCCCCGGGGCTCAGGCGGAGGCAAGCCATGCACACTTGCGAGAGCCACACGGGCAGCTCGTTCCTGACCAGTTGAGGCGGCATGATCGACTCGAAGCGGTCGGGCTCGAGGTATTGCAACAACGTCTCGCACATCACTGGAGGACTTCCTGTCAGCGCGGCATACAACACCGCGCCCAGACCGTAGACGTCGGTCAGCGCCGAGAAGTCGTGGATCTTGCCCTGAGCTTGCTCAGGCGACCAATAGCCGGGGGTCCCCAGGAAACGGCCGGTCTGGGAGACACGTGTGTAGGAAGCCTCCAGATCGAGCGCGAGCCCAAAGTCCGTCAGGAGGGCAGCACCGTCGCGCTCGCGGAGGAGCACATTGGACGGCTTGAGGTCGCGGTGCAGGACGCCTTGGGCGTGGGCGTGGTCAAGGGCAGAGGCCAGCTCGCGCCCGAGCCGAACCGCGTCCTCAACGGGGAGCGGACCCTGACGACGAAGTCGCGCTTCTAGGGTCTCCCCTGGGATCAGCTCCAAGGCAATGAAGGGGACCCCGTCCTGCTCTCCGGCGTCGAGACCGCGGACCACGTTTGGGTGTTGGAGGCGGGTCAAAGCGGTCAACTCGACCACGTGCCGTCGCCGAGCCTGCTGGCTCGCCTGGCCGTGGGTCAAGAGGACCTTGAGCGCCACCTCGGTGTTGGATCGAGAGTCCTGGGCTCGGAACACCGACCCCATGCCCCCGCGACCCAGCTCTCCCAGGATCTGGTAATGCCCAAAGGCGGTCACCCGAGCGATCCAAGAGCGATTCGAGGCGGCATGGGACTTCGCTCCGAGCTCAGTTAGGCAGGGCCTCGCAGCGCGCGAGCGCAGCCTCGGCTCCTTGAATCGCCTTCGCGACGCCCAGCGCCTCGACGGCCTTCTTCCCAAACGCGTCTCCGCCGCCGTCTTCGAGTCGCTCACGCTGCTTGCGAAGGAAGCTGAGCGCCTTGCGGGCGCTCTTGACCGCTTTGGACTTGTCGCCCGAGCCGGCGAAGCTCAAGGACCACTCGCCGTAGGCGACGGCGACTTGCCCCAGACACTGGGAGTAGTAGAGCCGGGCCCGCTCAAGGGCCACGCTGTTGGGTGCGTCGACGAGGCGCTTCTTGGCCAGCCTGAGCCGCGGCACGAGGGTGTGCTTGAGGTCGAGCTTGATCCCGCTGGACGCGTCTTCGTAGAAGCGGCGCGCGCGATCCCGATCCATGAGCTCCGTCGCTTGAGCCAGCCCGAGGTAGTTGTTCACCGCCTCGAAGGCTTTGGCCGCCTCGCGGTAGCGCCTGAGCGAGAGGAGGAGCTTGCCTCGCTCGTTGGTCAGCTCCCGGCCCGCCTTGGAGAGGACGGCGAGCGCTTCGTCTGCCTTGCCAAGCTTGGCGAGGGCACGAGCTTCGCCGAGGGGATACTTGACGTGCCGAGAGACGACGAGCGCCTCGCGGTGATAGCGCGAATCGGGCATCGCGAGGAGCGTCTCGACTTCGTGCGGGACGTCCTTGATCTTGCGGTAGACGGTGACCGCCCGGTACGGACGTCCCATCACGATGTAGAGCTGCGCGAGCTCTTGGGCGATCTCGGGCCGATAGATCGACTTGGCCGAGAGCCGCCCAAAGACCTCCTCGAAAGCGAGCCCAGCGGCCGCGAGCTTGCCTTGGCGCCGGAGACCGAACGCCGTCTTTATGACGTCGATCAGTCTGGCTTTGGCCGGCCTGGCTTCGGCCGATTTGTCTGGCCCAGCGCTCGAGGTCCCACAGAGGACCAGGATCAACGCTGTGGCGAGGGCAAGTCGACGCATCGGGCAGACCTCCTTCCTAAGGGGATTGTCTGCCTCAATGCTCCCCTAGGCAACCCGTCCGGAGAAGGAGGTTTTTCGGGGCCGGGGAGCTGTCCCCCGATCGGGTCGGTGTTGGGGGCTGCTCTGGCACAATGCGTCAGTGGATCTCCGCCACCCAGCAGCCCTCCTGATCGCGCTTCCCCTCGTCCTGCTCACCTTCGTGGCTGCGTGGCGGAGCGCCGCTGGCTTGAGCCCTCGACGGTTCAAAGTCGGCCTCGCGCTGCGAGTCTTCGTGATCCTGGCCCTGGCCCTCGTGGCGGCCGAGATTCGGACGGTCCTCCCTCACCGAGAGCGGTCCGTCGTCTACGTGATCGACGTCTCCGCCAGCGTAGGGGCCAGCGGACGACGACAGGCTCAGGACTGGGTGACTCGCTCTTGGGAAGAGCGAGAGCGCGACGACCTCGGGGGGGTGGTCGTCGTCGGGGCCACGGCTCGCTCCGAACAGACCCTTGGGCGAGAGCTCGAGCGCCGCGAACTCGACCTAGACGGAGTCGGCCTCGATCGGTCTTCGCTCGAGCGTGGGCTGCGACTCGCCGGCGGACTGCTCCGCCAGGCCCCCGGTGAGCGACGCATCGTCCTCCTCAGCGACGGAAACGCGAGCGACCCCGACGCCGCCTCGCGAGAGGCGAGAGCCCTCGCGTCTGCCGGCGTCCGGCTCGACACGGTCGCGATCCCGCTCGAACCGAGCCCGGGGGAAGTCCTCCTGGGTGAAGTCGAGGCGCCCTCGATCGTGTCCGAAGACGAGCCCTTCCTGCTCTCGGTCGAAATCGAAGCGCTCCGGGCGGGTCCGGCGACTCTCCATATCGTCCGCAATGGACAATACCTGACCCCGCTGATTCAACAACTAGAGGCTGGCCTGAACCGCGTGACCCTCGCCCAGCGACTCAAGGCCGCAGACGTCTACACCTACTCGCTCTGGATCGCGGCCGAGGGAGACGGGACCGAGGCCAACGATCGCGGCGGCGTGATCGTGCGGGTTCGGGGTCGCTCTCGGATCCTGCTCGTGATCGGGGACGCGGAGCCCAAGCTCGGCAAGGACCTCGGGCGCCCCCTCGCGCGCCACCTCGAGGCCGCGGGCTTCGAGGTCGTCCTGAGGGGCCCCGACGGCCTCCCGCTCGACCTCGAAGAGCTGACGGCCTTCGACGCGCTCGTGTTTGGGAACGTCAGCGCAGATCGTTGGTCGACCACCCAAATGGACCTCGTCCGCCGCTACGTGTTCGAACAGGGCGGCGGCTTGCTCGCCCTCGGCGGAGCGCACAGCTTTGGCCTCGGCGGCTACTACAAGACGCCCATCGAGGCCGCGCTCCCGCTCTCGAGCGACGTCCGCCGTAAGAAAGTCCTCCCCTCGCTCGGGCTCGTACTCTGCATCGACCGCTCGGGGAGCATGAGCGGCGCGGTCGACGACACGACCAAGCTCGCCCTCGCAAAAGAAGGCGCCGTGCGCTGCGTCGACCTCCTCCAGCCCTTCGACCAAGTCGGCGTGATCGGGTTCGGGTCCGACGTGACCTGGGCGACTCGAATTCGCCGCGTCGAGCAACGGTCGCGCGTCAAGGGAGCGATCCGCAGGATCAACGCGTCTGGAGGCACCAACATAGGCGGCGCCCTCGACGAGCTCTGCGACGAGTTGAGCAAGGTCCCGACCAAGCTGCGTCACGCCGTCCTCCTGACCGACGGGCAGTCGGGCGAGGATCAAGGCGACGTCATGAGGCTGACCCGCCGGTTCCGCAAGGCCAGGATCACGCTGACCACGGTCGGGGTCGGCAACGACATCGACCAAAACCTCCTCCAGGACCTGGCCGCTGGGACCGGGGGGCGCTTCATTCACGCGGCCGACGCGCGAACCCTCCCCCGCTTGCTCAGCCAGGAGGCGGTCGCCGCGAGCCAAGCGCTCCTGATCGAGCGCGAGCAGTACGCCCGACACCGGGGAGGACTGGAGGAGCTCGGGATCGACTGGAGCGAAGCTCCCCCGCTGCTGGGCTATGTCCTGACCGACGCGCGCGACGAGGCCGAGGTCCTCCTCGACACGGGCGGGGGAGAAGAAGCCGAGGACGGACCCCTCCTCGCGCGTTGGCGCTACGGCCTCGGGAAGAGCGCAGCCTTCGCGTCCGACGGCACCGCGCGTTGGTCGCGACGCTGGCTCGAGTGGCCCGAGGGAGCTCGCCTCTTTGGTTCGATCGTCCGCTGGGTCGCTCGCGATCCCCAGGCGCCAGGCTTTGCGACGCACCTCGAGTTGAGCGAGGGCGTGGGGCGACTGAGCGTCGAGGCCCGGCGCCCCGACGGCGCTCCTCAGAGCGGCCTCGTGCTCGGCGCCTCGCTGACCGGCCCCGTCGGCGCGCC
>JAESQQ010000136.1 GCA_016765095.1 Planctomycetota bacterium
CCCCTTTCGACACTCAACTCTTCCTAGTAAAGCGGAGCGCGATTCTGAGCGAGGTCGCCTTCATAGCGAATGGGAGTCGTGAGACCACCCTCGTGGGCGACCTCTCAGAATCGTGGCCTCCGGTTTAGGCTGCATGCATCTTCAGCGAAGAATGAGTGGGCTAGCGCCTGACTCGAGGAGTCCCATGGTCTTCCAAGAAGTGCTTCAACTCTCTGCCGTCGGCTCCGGTCTCCACGAGATCACGGCTGGGGTGGCTGACGTCGTGTCGCGCTCGGAGATTGCGCGGGGGACTTGCTTGGTCTTCGTTCAGCACACCTCGGCCAGCCTCTTGATTCAGGAGAACGCGGATCCCAGCGCGCGGGCCGACCTCGAGACTTTCTTCGAGCGCTTAGCGCCTCTTGGGGCTGCTTGGTACACCCACACGACGGAGGGGCCGGACGACATGCCCGCCCACCTCCGGGCGGCCCTGACCAACACCAGCGAGTTGATCCCAGTCGTCGAAGGACGTTTGGGGCTGGGGACTTGGCAGGGGATCTACTTGTTCGAACACCGAGATCGAGCTCCCAGACGGCGGGTCGTGGTGACGATCAGCGGAGACGGCCGGTGACGAAGGGGCCAAGAGCGCGGCGCGGACCCCTCCTGTGACCCTCGGGCGAGACGTGTGCCGAAGTCGGCGGACTCCAAGAGAGGGCGCCTAGTGAGCGAAGTCGACTCGCTCGCGGGCTTGCGGCTGAGCGTCGTGACCGCCTCGCTCACGCGGCCAGGAGGGACGGAGCGCTACCTCCTGCTCCTCCGAGGAGCCCTCGAGGAGGCCGGGGTCTCCCTGAGAGTCCTCACCCGAGACGGATCCGGCGACGAGGAGCTCGGCTCGCTCCTCGACGACACGCCGGATCCGTTCCGCCTTCTCCCCCAAGCCCGGCGCGCACGAGGCGTGGCCCAGCGCTTGGCCGCGACCAGCGACCTCGCGCTCTTTTTGGGGATCGCCCCCTTCGGATTCGCGCTGGCCTCGGCGCGGGCTCTTCCGACGCTCCTCTCGGTCCACACTCCCTTCCTGACTTGCCCAGCGGGTTCTCGCTACTTGCCCCGGAGCGAGCGGCCCTGCGAGCGGCGCGCCGGGCTCGGCTGCTTGAAGGTCGATCAGCGTGAAGGGTGTCTGAGCTTTCAGACGGGGGCGCCCTTCGCCGTGGCGGGCAAGCTCTCGGGTTCTCTTACCCGGACCCCGCGGACCCGGCTTCTGCTCCGCCTCGCCCGGGGCGTGATCGTCAACAGCGAGGCCACCCGCGGCGACATCCTCCGCCACGGGTCGCCTGCTCGCACGTGGGTCGTTCACCCTCCGGCGCTGATCCCTCCGCCCCCTCGCGTCGAGCGAGATCCGCGGCTCCTGTTGTTCGTGGGGCGGCTGTCTCGGTTGAAGGGGGTCGCCGAGGCCTTGGAAGTCCTCGTGCGACTCAAGAGCGCGCGGCTCGAGATCGTCGGCGACGGCGACGAGCGGGGACGACTCGAGCGCTCGGCCAAGGCCCTAGGCGTCGAAGACCGCGTGACCTTTCGGGGGTGGCTGGATGTCGAGGGGGTCGCCGAGGCCATGGCGCGCGCGTCTTGCACTCTGATCCCCTCCCGGTGGTTTGAGGCCTTCGGCCAAGTGGGGCCCCAAGCGCTACAGGCCGGGTGTCCGGTCGTGGCCTACGACGTCGGAGGCGTCTCGGCCTGGGGGCGGACGGCGGGAGTGACTTTGCTCCCCGTAGGTGATCTCCCAGGCCTGAGCGCGGCAGCTGGCGCTTGGCTCGAGCGACCGCCCAGCGCCGAGGAGGCGTCCACTTGGAGCGTGGCGGCCCGCGAACGCTTCGGCCTGGCTCGGTTTCAGCGCGAGTATTTAGCAGTCCTAGCGGACGCGCGCTGAGGGGAATCCCTGCTTCGCCTCCCCAGACGTCCGGTGAGGTTCGCCTGCGGGCTGCTCTGGCGTTACATTCCGACCCGCTTCTTCCTGTGGAGGCAGCCCTGGAGACGCGCATGGCCACGCCCACCGAACCTGCCAAGAGCCGTCGCATTCCTTCTGGTGAGCCGGGGACACTCACGGACATAGACAAGCTCCTGCGCTTGATGTCCAAGTACGAGGCTTCGGATCTCCACCTCAAGGTCGGCAACCCACCGATCATGCGAGTCAAAGGGAAGATCCGGTTCTTTGACGCCGAGGACATGAACGGTGAGGTCCTCGAGAACATGCTCCAGGGCATTCTGACCCCTGGGCAGCGGGCCACGTTTGCGGCCGGCAAGGACCTCGACTTCGCCTACTCGATTCCCAAGGTCGGTCGCTATCGGGTCAACGCCTACCGTCAGCGAGGGTCGGTCTCGCTCGCGATTCGGCGGGTCAGTACGGACATTCCGAGCTTCCAGGAGCTCCACCTCAAGGCCAGCGCTATGGAGCGGTTCGCGAGCATGCGTCAGGGCCTCGTGATCGTGACGGGCGTGACCGGGAGCGGGAAGTCCACGACGCTGGCCTCGATGATCGAGACGATCAACACCACGCGACGCTGCCACATCATCACGATCGAAGATCCGATCGAGTACCTCTATCGGGACAAGAAGGCGTTCGTGAACCAACGGGAGGTCGGGATCGACGTCCCCTCCTTCCACGACGCCCTCAAGAGCGTGGTTCGTCAGGACCCCGACGTGATCCTGATCGGCGAGATGCGAGATCGCGAGACCTTCGAGACTGCGCTGACGGCGGCCGAGACGGGCCACCTCGTGTTCGGAACCCTCCACAGCTCGACGGTCAGCCAGACCGTCGGGCGCATCATCGACATGTTCCCAGCCGACAGGGAGCGCGCCTTGCGCCAGGCGTTGGCGTTCAGTCTCCGCGGGATCGTGTGCCAGAAGATCCTCCCTTCGATCAAGGAGGGGGTCGGCTTGGTCCCGGTTCAGGAGATCCTGATCTGCACTCCGACGGTCCAGAAGCTCATCATGGACGGCGAGGACAAGCAGCTCGAGTCGATCGTGCGCGGCGGCCGCGAAGACGGCATGCAGGACTTCAATCGAGGGCTAATGGACCTCGTCGCAGAGGGCCTCATTTCAGAGAAGGTGGCGCTCGAGGCGAGTCACAACGCCGAGCAGCTGACAATGAACCTCAAGGGGATCTTCCTCGGCGACGACCGCAAGGGAATTGTCAAGTGACGACAAACCGCGCGGTGCGTGCGTGATCGAAGTCGAGGGGCTGAGACTCAGCCTGGGTGGAAAGCCGATCTTTGAGGACGTCTCGTTCCGGATCTCGCTCGGGACCCGAATCTGCCTCGCGGGACGCAACGGCCAGGGCAAGTCGACGTTGATGAAGGTCGTGCTGGGCCAAGTTGGGGTCGAGGCGGGACGAGTCAGCATTGGGAAGGGCTTTCGGATCGGCTATCTCCCCCAGGACATAGCCAGCGGGGTCGAAGGCCGGATCGTGGTCAAGGAAGTCCTCGACGCGATCCCCGACCTCGAGCGGCTCGAGCGCGAGATCGAGGACCTCGCCAACGAGATCTCCCTCCACCCAGAGGACGCCTCGATCCTGGATCGCTTTGGCAAGGCCCAGGCGGCCTTCGATGCCCTTGACGGCTACACGTTGGAGGCCAAGGCTTGCGGGATCCTCGACGGGCTCGGGTTCTCGCAGGAGCGGATGAACGCCAACATGGCGACCCTCTCGGGCGGCTGGCAGATGCGTGTCCACCTCGCCAAGCTCCTCCTGACCCGGCCCGACGCGCTGATCCTCGACGAGCCGACCAATCACCTCGACCTCGAGTCTCGTGAGTGGCTGCTCGACTTCCTCAAGACGTATGAGGGGACGCTGATCATCACTAGCCACGATCGCTACTTCCTAGACCACCTCGTCAAGAAGGTCTACGAGCTCGAGGCTGGCAAGCTGACCGTCTATCACGGCAACTACACCCGCTACGAGGAGCAGCGAGACGAGCGGATCGCACAGCTCAAGGTCGCGCACTCGCGCCAAAAACGAGACCTCAAGCGGCAACAAGAGTTCATTGAGCGGAACCGCGCCAAAGCGGCGACCGCCAGCAACGTTCAGAGTCGGATCAAGCAGCTCGCCAAGATCGAGCGGATCGTGCTTCCTTGGGAGCCGCCTCCGATCAAGCTTCGGTTCCCCGAGCCCCGCGGAGGCGGCCACCTCGCCTTTCGGACCGAGGGTCTCGGCAAGTCGTACGGCGAGACGAAAGTCTTTAGCGGCCTCGATATCGAGGTCCCGGTTGGCGAGAAGCTCGCTGTGGTCGGCATCAACGGAGCCGGCAAGACGACTTTCCTCAGGCTTCTCGCGCAGCGTCTCGAGCCGACCGCAGGCACGATGACCCTCGGGCACGAGGTCACGATCCAGTACTTCTCTCAATACGAGGACCACCTCCCCGAGGAGAACTACACCCTCCTCCAGGCTATGGAGGAGGCCGCGCCGCCTGAGTCCAAGGTAGACAGGCGCTCGGTGTTGGGGAGCTTCCTGTTTACGGGCGACGACGTGCACAAGCCGATCAGCGTCCTCTCGGGTGGAGAGCGCGCGCGCCTCAAGCTGGCGCGAATGCTCCTCGCACCGAGCAACCTCCTCGTGATGGACGAGCCGACCAATCACCTCGACTTGCACAGCAAGGAGGTCCTGTTTGGGGCGCTAAACGCGTTTAAAGGGAGCGTGATCTTCGTCAGTCACGATCGCGGCTTCTTGTCGCGCCTGGCGACCAGCGTGCTCGAACTGCGGGGCGGCGGGGCGCGCTTCTTCCCGACCAACTACGAGAACTATCGCTGGCGTCTGCTTCAAGATCGTAAGGAGGCGGCCGAGGCGCAGAAGAAGCCTCAAAAGAAGGGCCCGCCAGCGAGCAAGGCATCAAAGCCTGCTCCGACGCGCGGCAAGGACACAAAGATCCAGCGGAAGCGGGATCGCCAAGCCGAGCGCGACGGGCGCAAGGAGCTCAAGCGGCTCAAGCGAAAGGCGCAGGAGGCGCAAGAACTGGTCGAGACCAAGGAGAAGCGCGTGACCGAGTTGGAGGTGCTCATGAACGAGCCGACGTTCTTTGACGACAACGCGCGGAGCCAGCCGGTCGTGATCGAGCACCGCCACCTCCAAGCCGAGGTCGAGGTCGCCTATGAGGCCTTCGAGGCGGCGCTGGCTCGGGTCGAGGCCGCTGAGGCTTAGGCTTTGGCCTGCCCCGTCTCGGCCCTACAGTGATCCCCATGAACACTCCCGCTGAAGCCGAGCCCGACGACACCGAGGCGACGCCGCCTCCCGTCGAGTCCGGGCGCAACCTGGAGCCGGTCGCCCTCGCGGTCGTGTTTCTGTTGCCGCCCATAGCGCTCGGCGGAGCCGCGATCTTCCTTGGACTGACCCGGGGCCTCGCTTGGAACCCGCTCGCGGTTGGACTCGTGATCGGCCTCGTTGCTTCGATCGGCTTCTTCTTCGTCGTCCGGCGAATCTTCGCCGCGACCTAGCGCGCTCGGTGGCCTGGCTCCTCAAGCCTTTGATGGCGCTCGTCCTGCTTTGGGCGAGATTCGAGGCTGCGGTCTTGCCTGTCTCTTGGCTCTACAGCATGGGCAGAGCCAGCGCGCGGACGCTCTACCTCTGGGCACCTTCGCTCCGACGCGCGCTCCAAGCCAACGCGCTCAGGCTCTTGCCCGAGGCCACCCCCCTTGAGCGCCGACGTCACGGGATCCGTGTCCTGGAGGGCTTCTCTCGCTTCTTCGTCGAGCTGCTGACGGCGCCCGACACCTACCCGACCCAGGAGGCGTTCCTGGCCCGCGTCGAGGGGCTCGACCATGCCAAGGAGGCGGGCGCTCGCGGCCAGGGCGTGATTGGGATTTCGCTCCACATGGGGAACATGGAGCTCGGGCCCATGCTGCTGGACGGATTGGTAGGACCTATGGCCGTGGTCTATCGCAAGGACCCGTTTGGGCTCGTCGAAGGAATGCGCTCGCGCGCTCGCCTCGCGCACAACGTCCAAGAGATCGACACCGGGACCCGCCTGTTTGGGGTCCGAGTCCTTGAGATCCTTCGCAATGGAGGGTTTTGCTTTCTAGCGGGCGACCTCGGCTTCCCGGAGGCGACTCGCGGCCGGCTCTACCCCTTCCTGGGGGGTCAGGCTCGCTTCCTCGTGTGGCCAGCCCGGCTGGCGATCGCGAGCGGGGCCCCGATCTTGCCGTGCTTTGTGCTGCGTGACTCCAAGGGAGAGTACTTCGCACGAATCGAGCCTGCGCTTGAGCCCGAGGGTGACCTAGACGACCTCATGGAGCGGTTGGTCGGGATCTATGAGCGCTATGTCCGCGCTTACCCAGATCAGTGGCTGATCCTCCACCCGTACTGGGTCGAGCGGTCGTCTCGGAGGGAGGGTCGAGTCCCGACGGCGCCAGCGGAGGTTCGGTAGACTGCGGGCGTGGCGCTGCGTGGAGACCTTGGCCTGACGGGTGTTCCGCTCCTCGTACGCTACTTGGCGCGCGAGCGGGGCGACGCTCACCTTGAACTCGAGCAGGGCCAGGCTCAGTTTTCGCTCGACCTGGTCGGTGGCGTCCTCCATTGCTTGCCCCCCGCCAGTAGTGATCGACGCACGGGCGCGATCAGTGGGCGGGTCTTGGACCAGCTCGTTCAGCGCGGGGCTGCACTCCGGGAGGAGGTTTCCCCTCAGGCCTCTCCTCTGCGGGACTTGCTCACTCGCCGCGGCCTCGGCCGCGACGAGCGCCGCGCTTCGATCCAGGACCTCCTGACTGGAGTCCTAGGCGCGAACGCGGGCACCTTTGAGCTGAACTTCCGCGCGCCGCACGCTCGTCTCCAGCGCGCGATCGAGGGGGGCAAGACGATCGCGTTTCAGGTCCCAGAGCTTCTGCGCGAAGCCAGCAAACGCAAGCCGACGATTCGGCTGACGACTCCGGGGCCGAGCCGGGGCGTCGAGGGCGCTGGCGAGGGGTGGCGAGTGTTCCTCGAAGTCGCCACCGTTCGTCGCTTGAACGGGACGTTCACGGTTCTCCGCGGAAGCCTCCGCCACGAGTTGCTGCTGGTGGACGGAGTCGCCCACGCTGGAGCGACTCCCTTGCCAGACCGAGCGGCGCTCTGCGCGCTCTTGGCTTGGGGGGGCGGTGGGTTTGGGTTTGTGCCCCGTCGCTCCAAGACGCCAGGTCCAGCGCTCGAGGGAGGGCTCCTCGAGGAGCTCGCGGCCCAAGCCGCGAGCTGGTCAAGCCTCTTGAGCCTCGTCTCGGGTCCGAGCGCCGTGTTCGCGTTCACGAGCGTCGCCGCCGAGAGCGAGTCGAGCCAGGTGTTCGGGCTAGACCTCGTGGGCGAAATCAACGGGAAGCGAAGCCTGCGAGAGCTGGCCGACAACTCCCCCCAAGCCGTGCTCGAGGTCGTCCGAACGATCGCGGACCTCGTCACACTGGGATTCGTCCAGCGCGTCTTATGAGCCCGTTTTTTTCCGTGCCCGTGCCCGTGAAGGAGCGGTTGAGGACGGAGGCCATAGGTCACGCAGCGACAAGCGTCGGGCGGGGGTAAACCCCGCACCCTACAGATCGCACTGGCACGCCTGCAAGGGGGGCGCCCGAGCCGACCTCCAATGGCCCCTCCCCGGCGGTTCGCAAGACGCTCTGGGTAGGGGCGGGGTTTACCCCCGCCCGCCCGCGAGGCTTCTCCACCCGGTCTCTCAGGAGCCTCCCCGGCATCCAATCCGCTCCTCGCGTCTTTGCGTCTTTGAGTTGACCCTCGCCCACCGCTCTTGGCCTCGCCACCGAGTTCGGGCGCCTTGGCTCTAGTTCTCGATCTCTGCGGATCTCGGCGAGTCTCCCGCGATCTCCGCGTTGAGAACTGTCGGATCGGTTTCGCGACAACCTCTCCTGCTCGTGCTGTCACGAAACCGGTGCACCGCCGCAAGGGAGGGGTGTCGGAATCCGCTGGCTCGAGCACGAGCGCGGGCTCGGGGCAGTGGCACGAGCACAGCTTAGCGAGCGACGCGGAAGCCCACGAACTGCGAGGTCTTACGAAGGATCGTCCGGCTATAGACCTGACAGTCCCAAGGCGGCGCGTTCCAGCAGCCCCCTCGCGCGACGCGACCTGCGCGGGCGTTGGTGCTGCTCTGGACCCACTCCCAGACGTTCCCGCTCATGTCGAGACAGCCGAAGGGGGAGGCCCCTTCTGGCTGGGAGCCGACCGGGCTTGTCCAGCCTTCGCGCCCGTCGGCCTCGCGCCCGTAGGTCGCGCAGCGGGGGGTGGGCTCCTGTTCACCCCAGGGGTAGGTCCGCCCGTCGCGGCCTCGGGCCGCGATCTCCCACTCCTCCTCGGTTGGCAGGCGCAGCTTGGCCCACTTAGCGTAGGCATCGGCTTGGGCGTAGGGAACTCGGTGGACTGGGTGGTCGTCTTCGACGGGGAACAGCGGCTCGGGCGGCGTGCGATCCGTGGCCTTGCAATACGCTCTGAATTGTCTCCACGTGACGGGGTGGAGCCCGACGTAGACCCCGTGTTCGAGGATCGTGGGATTTGGCGCGAGGTATTGGTTGGCGTCGGGGTCGGCCTCAGGCGTTCCGGTGGCGTAGGTCCCGGGCGGGATCCAGATCAGGACGCTCTTGTCGAGGACGCCGACTGCGCGGCCCTGGGAGTCCCAGCGAAGTCCCCGGGGGAGCTGGCGGGGGCGGTGCGCAGCCCGCTTGCGGGGAGGACGGGCTCGGATCGCGTTGACTCCGCGACCCTTGATCCCTGCGATCTCTGCCAGGAGCGCGTCGCGAGCCGCGACCATTGCCTGGCGGGGGTCGCCTTCGACGGGCATGTGGACCACGTCGGGCTCGTCTTCGTCAGGGACCTCACCGCCGATTCGCCAGGTCAGGATCCGTGGAGTGCGGACCCCGTCGGCCAGAGCTGGAGCGGGAGTGGGGGGGAGCCCCGCGGGGTCGTGGGAGCCGCTCTGGATCGCGATCGCATAGACCCGCCGGTCGGACTCGCCCATTGCGCGAAGGTCGAAGGACTCAGAGGCCAAGGAGACCTTGGCGGCCCCGCGGGCGATCTCGTGTCTCAGGAGGACAGCTAGGAGTTCGCGGTCGGCCTCCGCGCGATCGCGAGCAGGGCCGGCTGTTGCGAGGAGGTGCATTTCGACGCGGAGCGCGTCCCGTGGGAAGATCGCGCTCAGGTCTTCGATCAGCCGGACCAAGAATCCATAGACGTAGACCGCGAGCGCCTCGCTGTGCCACTTGAGCTTGAGGCGGAGGCCCTGGTCCGGAGCGACCGCGAGGTGGACCGTTCGCCGAGTGCGGCGGAGCTGGCCGCTGTCTCGTTGGAAGAAGAGCGCTTCGTTCTCGAGGATTCGGATCGCGAACAAGTCGATCGGCGGATCGGGGTCGTCCCCAAAGGGGTCCTCCCGCATGTAGACCAGCTCGGCCGGGTGAAGGTTCTCGATCGGGCCGCGGTTGGTCAGTTCGGCGTAGCCACCCTCGGGGTAGTAGCCGCTGTCGGGGAGCTCAGTCTCGGCTTCCTCCTCCTCTTGGACCTTGACCCCGGTCGGATCGACGGCGGGATAGGCCTCGGCTGCGGCCACGATTCGGCGCCCGGCCAAGCGTTGGGCTCGCTTGCGGAACGCGCTCCAGTGCTCGACTTCGGACAGGTCTGCGGCGCTCAAGGCACGACCCGTGCCACGGTGAGCGAAGAACACCTCGAGCGAGGAGCCGAGCGCCTGGGTCAGGGCCCCTTCTCCCGCGCGCTCCTCGTAGGCTTCGGCGAACTCGTCGGGGCGGAGCTCCCCCGAGAGCGAGAGCTCGCGGAGCAGAACGGGGTCTATCAGCGGCGCGCCTGGGTAGCCCCCGGCCTTGAGGATCGGCGTCAGGATCAACTCCAGCATTCGCGCGATCAGGTCGTCTCGAGTCGAGTCGCGCTTGAGGAGCTCCATAGCCTTTCGAGTCGAGGGATCCCGGAGGAGGCTGTTGAGGAGCCGGTTCTCGTATTCCAGGCGGAGCGGGCGCTCGCTCTCGCTCCAGTGCTCGAGGGACTCGAGCGAAGCGAAGGGGAACTGCTCGGCGTCGATGAGGAGCCAGCCCAGGTCATAGACCCACGAGAGCAGGAGCCCCCGCGCGCCGCCGCGGAGGATGAGCGCCCGATACCAGCCCAGCGCGCGGGCCGTCCGCTGCGTTAGACCGTCGGCGTGATCGGCAGCCCGGTAGCGGAGCGAGCCGAGGAGGTACGAACGCAGCCCGTCGCCGTCGAGTTCGGGCGGGGAGTCGAGGGCAGGACTGTTGAGCTCTTCGCTCAGAGGGACGCCTTCTGGCGATTCATGGGACCGCCCCCTAGGCCAAGCGGAGGAGCGCGTCGACCTTCTCGCGGAGGACCGCGAAGTCCTCGTTGCGATCGCCGACGTAACGCAGGAGGGAGATGTCCTCGCGCCGGACCGCCCCGCCATGGAACAGGAGAGCTCGGGCGCGAATCAGCTGATAGAGCTTGATGAACTTGCGGTCCGAGACCACGACTCGGTTCTCGCGTTCCAGCGTGCGAAGGATCCGCTTGAAGAGCTCGTAGACGTCGTCGGGAAAGTAGTGCTTCCGATCGCGGGCCACGGCGCTCTCGCCTTCGCCCTCTCGCTCGCCGACGCCAGCCATTAGGAGGTGCAGGTATCGGCGCAACGCCAAGAAGTCTTCGAGGGACGCTATGTTTGCCCAAGGGCGGCGATTGAGGGCTTTGTTGAGCTCGTTCTGGACACCCTTCTCGAGCAGGCCGTCCATGTACTGGTCCTTGACGGGCGAGCTCTCGACCTTGAGCGCGAAGCGATCTCGGAGCGCGCCGAGCTCTTCGTGCTCGGGCACGATGTTGGTCGCCGCGAAGAGCATTTTGATTCGGACCGGGGTCGGCCGGCCGTCCTGATAGAACTTTCGCTCGTTGACGATCGTGAGCAGCGTGTTGAGGATCGCGGAGTTGGACTTGAAGATTTCGTCTAGGAATGCGACGCGGGCCATGGGCAACTTCCCGTCGACCTTCCGCACGTATTGGCCTTCCTTGAGCTTGGCGAGGTCAATCGGCCCGATCAGCTCGGAGGGCTCGGTGAACTTGGTGAGCATGTACTCGAAGTAGTCCCCTTCAGCGAGACCGAGCGCTTGGCAGAACTTGGTCACCAGGTCGGACTTGGCGGTTCCTGGGGGGCCGACGATCAGGAGGGGCTCCTGCGCGATCGTGCAGACCGTCATCACGTCGACGAGCTCTTGCTTCTGAATGAAGTAGCGGGCGAGGCGAGTCCGGAGCGCGTTGAGGCGCTCGCGAATCCCTTCCACACGTCCGCGGAGTTCGTCGAAGGAGAGCGACTCCACGTCCTCGGGGGTCTCGCTCTTGCGCTTGGCCATGACAGTCCTCAGGGGTCTCTCGGAGAGGGGCGAGATCATAGCTCGCCTGCGGCGACCCCGAAGTGGCGGCGCTCCCTACTCCGGGGGAGGCGGAAGGGGAGAGCTGGCCGGGGGTGAGGCGTCGGGGTTGGTCAGAGCGGTCAGGACGTGATCTCGCCAGGCGCCAGCTATGTAGAGGTAGTCACGGGCGTAGCCCTGGACTTGGAATCCACAGCGACGGAGGACTGCCCCGCTCCTGACGTTGGTCGGCACGTAGTTGGCCTCGACCCGGTGCAGCTGAAGTCGCGTGAACGCGTGCTCGGTTAGCGCAGTGAGGGCCTCGCCCATGTAGCCCCGACCGACAACGGCCTCGTCGAGGGAGTAACCGAGGGAACAGGATTGAAAGGGGCCGCGGACGAATTGGCTGAGATTGGTGGCGCCCCGGATCACGCCCGGAGCGTCGCGCTCGTAGACGAACATCCGCAACGAGCGATCGGCGCTGGTCTCCTTGCGGTTCGTCTCGAGCCGGAGCGCCCAGTGCTGGATTCGGTAGAAAGGAGGGTGGCGCGGCGGATCCCAGGGGCCATGGTGATCGCGGTTCTTCTCGTAATAGGCCACGACTTGGTCGGCCTCTGCGGGTTCCGGCTGGCGAAGGACGAGGCGCGAGGTCTCGATCCGAAGCTCAGCTGTCATGGCGTGCCTCTGGGGCTAGCCTCACGCGGGCTCGCTGGAGAGCGCCTCGAAGTCCCGCTTCTTCGCCTCGAAGTCACGCATTTCCGCCTCAAGGGACGCCCGTTGGGCGGCGAGCGCGGCCCGCGCGGATTCGATTTCGACCCACGCGGAGGCAAGCTCGGCTGCCGGGTCCGGCCCTGGATCTACCTCAGCGTCTGCCCCTAACTTTGGAGCCTGTTCAGGAGCCTGTTCTGGAGCCTGCTCAGGAGCCTGTTCTGGAGCCTGCTCGGGTCGGGGAACGCGGTCAGCCAGGCCGTGGGGCTCGAGGTCGCGACGGAGCTCGGCGAGCCGCGCAGGGTCTGGGTGGTGCTTGCGCCCCTCGAGCTCCGCCAGCCGCAGATCGAGCTGCGCGTCAGCGTCGGACGGCACAGGACGGGGCGCAGAGGGGGGGCGTTCACCGCCGAGGACGGCCGCCAGGGCCAGGGTGAGCTCCTCGTGCGTTTCGATTCGCGCTTGGGGATCGCGGGCGCGCAGCCACTCCACGATTTGATCGATTCGCTCGCGGTAGGGCGTCACCGCGAGCGTCACGAAGCGAGTCCAGCGGGCGTCGAGCCCGCCGCCGCCTTCGCTCAGTTCGCTTCGGGTCAGGACCTCGCGGAGGTTGAGCTTGAACCCTCCCTTGACCTGGACCAGGAGGTGGTGGACGTGGGCCAGGGCGAGCATCGGGTCGCTGGGGGGGCGGAGCTCTTCACGGACTCCCTCGAGGAAGGTCGCGGTCGGGAGCTCGGCTACCAGAATCTCCCAGAGCGCATGCACAGCGCGCTCGTGGCGAGCGTAGTTCACGACGAGTCGGAGCTTGGTCGCGGCCGCGTCGAATCCGATCCGATCCAGGTCTTCAAGGTAGCCCGAGAAGGTCTGGAGCGAGGAGACGAGTTCGTTTCGGGATATGTCGTGCGCCACAGCTGCTCCGGTTCGGCGGGGCCTGGATCTTCACCGAGTGGCGCGCCTAGGGCCACCGACACCTCGTCGGGGGACCTCCCCACTGCGTACCCGAAGTGTAAGAGGCTGGGACGAGAACCGAAGGGAGGCCTGCGGGGCGCGTCAGAGGTGGAGTATGCTCGCGCGTTCCCCTGAGGAGGCTTCTATGTTCGCTCGCCCACTCCCCCTGGCGTCCTCTGTGGCCCTTGCACTTTGCCTGGGCTTCCTCTCATTCCCCTTCGCTGACGCCAAGACGAGCAAGTCTGACGTCGCCAAGGCGTTCAAATCAGCCGACAAAGAGCGAGTGATCAAGATCCTGGGTGAGCTCGAGGGCGAACTCGACAAGAAGACGATCAAAGCCGTCGTTGATCACGCCAAGCGCCTGCGCAGCTTGGGGGTCTATGAGGAGTTGGTGACTTGCCTTCGGACGGCCAAGGGCGAGGCGCTCGACGAGCTGGTCAAGAACTACAAGAAGCAAAAGAAGGGCGGAATTCGCTTCCTCGTCGTGGACGGGCTCGGCCTCAACCCCGAACCCAAGGCCGAGGAGATTCTGTTCTTGGCGGCCAAGAAGGACAAGGACGAGCCGATTCGCGCGCTCTCGATTCGGCTCCTCGGCAAGCGAAACACCAAGAGCGCCGTGGCCGGGCTGATCTCCCTGCTGGGTGAGGTCGAGTCGCGCTCTGAGCGCCTCTCGCGTGAGATCAACGGCGCGCTTGGGAACCTCACGGGAGAAGACCTCGCCGTCGCGGAGGACTGGAAGAACTGGTGGGCGAGCCACCAGAGCGACTTCACCCCCAAGGTCGACGACGACAAGGGCGGGACGAAAGCGCGCGGGAACCTCCTCGATCGAATGGCCAAGGACCGGCCTGCAGAGCTAAAGACGATGACCCGCATGAAGAACGACGAGATCGTCGTCATTCGCGGGAACGACAAGGTCGAGGACGTGCTCAAGGCCCTCAAGCTCAAGTACAAGCGGATCGAACGGGAGGCCTTCGACGACCTCAAGCTCAACCCCGAGACTCAGCTCCTCCTGCTCAACTGCCCAGGGCGCGCGGCCTTTACTGACAAGGGGATCCAGAAGATCCGCGACTTCGTGGCGCAAGGGGGCTACATCTTTTGCTCGGACTGGGAGCTCGGCAAGACCCTCGCCAAGGCCTTTCCAGAGGCGTGCCAGTTCTTGCGGGAGTCGCCCAAGGGTCCCCCCAAGGAGACCACGATCGCGCCCTTCCCTGGGGCGGTCCGTCACCCCCTGATGCGGGACGTGTTCCCGCTCAACACTTTCGAGACGGGCGGGTTCGCCTGGAAGCTGGAGGGTCGGAGTCACCTCGCCAAGACGACTCCGCACATTGTGCCCCTGGTGAGCTGTGCTGGGATCAAGGACCTTGGCACGACCATGGTCGCGTTCTCGTTCTCGTTCACCTCCGAGAAGGGAGGGCGGCCTGTGACGGGTGCTCAGGCCAAGAAGCTAAAGCGCCCTCCTGGCCAGGTGGTCTGGGTCTCGAGCCACTTCAAGCTCCAAAAGGACCCCAAGACCGACGGATTCGCGCTCCAGCAGCTCTTGCTGAACTTCATTCTGGAAAAACAGAACCAGAAGCGCGCCTTCCAAGGTCGCTGAACCGGAGGCTACGATTCTGAGAGGTCGCCCACAAAGGGCGTCTCACGACTCCCACTCGCCAGGACAGCGACCTCGCTCAGAATCGTGCTCCGCTTCACTAGGAAGAGTTGGGTGTCGAGAATGGGCCCCAGCTGCAACGCAGGGCTCACCCCAGAGTTCAGCACCCGCACGAGGAGAAGAGAGGCCTTGCTGGTCATTTCGTGACGGGCTAGCCTGCTCTCCCTAGGAGGACGCGTGGCGGATCCCGAGCCTCAAAGAGTCCTGTTTCCGATCGACTTTGCGATCGGCGCGGTCGTCGAGCGTGAGAGCCTCGTTCAGTCCTGGCAAGTCCGCGCGGCCGCGGAGGAGCTCGCCCGTCGTCGGACCGGGGGGGAGAAGATCGCCGACCTCGCGGAAGTGCTCGCAGAGCAAGCCCTCCTCTCCGCCACCGACGTGACCAAGGTCCGCCAGGCCGCCCGCGCCCAGGTCGCCGCCCAGGGGGCCCCCGCGCCAGCGTCGCCGCCCCTTCCGCCTCCTCCAGCGCTCCCAACCGCAGCCGCTTCGCCCGCAGCCGCTTCGCCCGCAG
>JAESQQ010000137.1 GCA_016765095.1 Planctomycetota bacterium
GGCGAGCAGGGCAAGCAAGGCGAGCAGGGCAAGCAAGGCGAGCAGGGCAAGCAAGGCGAGCAGGGCAAGCAAGGCGAGCAGGGCAAGCAAGGCGAGCAGGGCAAGCAGCAGGCTCAGCAAGACGCGAAGCGTCTCGCGAAGCAACAAGAGCAAATGGCCAAGCAGGCCAAGGCTCTTCGTGAAGCCCTCCGAAAGGCCGAGGAGGGTCAGCAGGATCCCGAGCGACGCGAGGCCGCGGCGGAGGCTGGCAAACAAGTCGAGAAGGCCCAAGCCGAAATGGAGAAGGCGCGCGAAGCGCTGGAGAAGGCCGCAGAGGAAGGCGAGGCGAAGGACGGCGAGCGCGCGCAGCAGTCCCAGGCCAAGGCGTCCGAGGCTCTCAAGAAGGCGCGTGAGAAGCTCGGCGAGGCTCAACAGTCGATCGCGAAGGCCCTCCAGCCGAAGCTTGAGAAGGCGGCTGAGAAGCAGGCTGACGTCGTCGAGGAGGCGATCGAACTCGCGGAGAAGCTCGAGGGCTTGGCCCGCGAGGCCCGCGAAAACTCCTCCGAGGAAGACGCCCAGGCGCTGGAGAAGGCAGCCAACCAGCTCGCCAAGGCGGCTCGCAAGGCGGAGCAAGCCCAGCGCTCATTCCGCGCGGCGGCCGACAAGGCCGGCAAGCAGGCTGAGGGCGAACAGGGCGAACAGGATCCGGGTGAACAGGGCGAACCCAAGGCTGGCGAGGAGGCCAAGCAGGGGCAAGAGGAGGCCAAGGAAGCTCAGAAGGCCCTCGCCAAGGCTCGGGAGGCGCTCGAGAAGAAGGCGACCGATATCCAGGAGCGCTCGGAGACCGACCTCGCCAAGGTTGACCAGGAGCGTCTCCGCAAGGAGACCGAGGAGCTTCGCAAGCAGCTCAAGGACTTGGCTCTCAAGCGGAAGCAGACCGACGGCAAAGAAGCGGCGGAGAAGACTGAGAAGGCCCTCGCTCAGCTCGCGCAGGCTGCGAAGAAAATGCAGGAGGCCGGCCAGGCGCTCGATCAGGGCGATCAAGCCGGGGCCCAAGAGAAGCAGGAGCAAGCCGAGGAGCAGCTCGCCAAGGCCGAGAAGGCCTTGGACGAGGAGAAGAAGCGCCTCCTCGAGCGGCTCAACGAACGCGACCTGAGCAAGCTCCAGGAGAAGCAGAAGAAGCTCGAGGAGAAGACCGCAGAGCTGGCCAAGAAAATCGAGCAGAGCGCCGAGGAGGCTGAGCAGGAAGAAGCTCAGGCTCGCAAGCGTGCGGCCCGGAGGCTTGAGCAGGCCAAGGAGAGTCAGCAACAAGCTGGCAAGTCCATGGGCAAGCAGGACGAGCAGCAAGCCGAAGAAGACCAGGAGCAGGCGCTCAAGGAGCTCGAGGAGGCTCGCAAGGAGCTTGAGAAGAAGGAGCAGGAATACGAGAACCTCCAACAGGAGGAAGAGCTCTACTCGATGGTCGAGATGCTCGACGAGTCGATCCGGATCCAGGAGGAGCTCAACAAGCAAGTTCGCGCGATCGACGTGATCCGTGAAGAGAAAGGCAAACTGAGCTTCCGCCAGAAGAAGCAGCTCAAGGGGCTCTCACGCGCTGAGCAGCGGGTCCGCAAGGAAGTCGGGAAAGTCAAGAAGCTCCTCGAGGAGGAGAACTCGGTTGTCTACGCCTTCCAAATGACGTCTGTTGACGCCGACCTCGGCGAGATCCAAAACCTGCTCCGCGGCTTCGAGTCAGGCGGAATGACACAGGACCTGCAGGAGGACGTGCTGGCCCGGCTCGTTCGGCTTCGCGGCGCGCTCAACCAAGAGCGCAAGAAGCGTGAGAAGGAGCAGGAAGACCAACAGCAGCAACAGCAGCAACAGCAGCAAGGGAAGCGACGACTGATTCCGCCCCTGGCTGAGTTGAAGATGCTTCGTGAGATGCAGGTCGAAATCAACGACCGGACGCGCGGGCTCTACGACGCCCTTCGCGCCTCGGGCAAGAAGGACCTCAACCGGATTCAGAAGCGACTCCTGTCTCGAGTGGTTGAGCAGCAGGGGAACATTCGAGACCTGCTCGAAGAAATGAACCGAGTCCTCAAGGCTCAGGCGCAGGAGCGCGCCGAGGCCGACAAGGACAAGGACGGCGAAGACGAAGGAAAGAAGGAGGGGAACTGATGAAGACCCGAAGCACGAGTGTTCTGTTGACGATTGGATTCAGCCTGACCTTTCTGGCCGCGCCGGCCTGGGCCGACAAGAAGGGCGAGGACGAGAAGGCCGAGAAGGACCTCGACAAGGCCGAGAAGGGCCAGAAGAAGGGCGGTCAGAAGCCAGAGGGCGGAGAGAACCCCTTCGAGAACCCGCTCGAGAAGATCCTCGACCTGATGAGGGGCGTTGAAGACAAGCTCTTCGAGGCTCAAACCGGTGACTTCACCCAGGCGGAGCAGCAGCGAATCGTGGAAGCGATGCGCTTTGAGGCCAAGACCAAAAAGGCGCTCGACAAGCTGATCGACAAGATCCAGAACAGCCAGCAGAGCTCGAGCAGTTCCTCGAGTTCGAGCCAGGACGAGCAGCAGAAGAAGAAGAAGAAGAAGCAACAGCAGAAGAACCAGCGCAACCAGAAGCAGAAGAGCAAGCAGCAGCAGCAGAAGGAGAAAGAGCAGGAGAAGAAGCGTCAGGCCCAGAAGCAGAAGCAGCAGCAGCAGCAGCAGAAGCAAGACAAGCGGACTGAGCAGCAGAAGAAGCAAGACCAGGCCAAGAAGAAGAAGGAGCAGCAGAAGAAGGCCGAGCAAGCCAAGAAAATGGCTGAGCAGAGGCGGCGGAACGGTCTTCCGCCCAAGGACAAGAGCGGCGACCTCAACGACGAGCGAAGTGCGACGAGTCGCTGGGGCAACCTGCCCGCGAAGCTGTTCCAGGACGCGGCCAACGTTCGCAACCGCCAGACGCCCAGTCGCTATCGACGCCTGATTGAGCGCTATCGGGAGCGGATCTCCGGCAAGAAGAGCGACTAGGCCGTTTGGCGGCAGAGCTCCGCTCCACAGTCACGGCGTCGCGGCGTCGCGACGCGTCAGGGCCCCCGAAGCCCAGTCGGCGCGGCAGTACGGGCGGGGGTACAGCTCCTGAGGTAGCTACGGTTAAGTGCGCGGGAGGCTCCAGAGGGGCCGAGCGGCAAGGTCTGGGGGCCGGGCGGGGGTAAACCCC
>JAESQQ010000138.1 GCA_016765095.1 Planctomycetota bacterium
CAAGAGCGCGTGGAGGTCTGCCAGTTCGCGCTCGGCGCTGAACCCGGTCAGGGGGGGGCGAGGTGCGTAGTCGCGAACTACCTCCTCGGGCACGAGGCCCTGGCGCTGACCCGCGACGTAGGCCGTCGAGACGTGGAGCAGGGCCGCGCCGCAGCTCCGCGCCAGCTCGAGAGCCCCCAGCGCTCCGGCGACGTTGACGTCCAGGGCCTCTCCTATGGGAGGGTCGAGGTCGGTCAGCCCGGCCAAGTTGACGATCGCGTCGAGGGGCTCGAGCGCTGCGCGCGCTTCCGGCGAGAGGCCGAGGTCAGGCGCTGTGAGTTCGCCGGCCACGACCCGGACCCGCTCTTCGACTCGGCGGGCGAGCGCGTCTGGGCCCAGCCGCTCGCGGAGCCCTCGAAAGGCGGGGCTCGTTTCGAGAAGGTCAGCCAGCCGGCGCCCAGCGCGGGCGTCGGGCGCACCGCGACCTCCGCCAGGGCGGAGGAGCAAGACCCAGTGAGTCTCCGGCAGGTGTTCAAGGAGGTGGGCCAGCCAGACCTTGCCCAAGAAGCCCGTCGCGCCCGTTAGGAGCAGGCGCTTGCCGGCCAAGGTCTCCCGGACGGACCTCGTTCCAAGCGGCGAGCTCACGCGTGAACCTCCCGCCCGAGGTCGAGGACCGGCCAGTTCGCCGCGCGGGCCCGTCTCCTGAGGCCCAGGTCTGGGTTGACCGCGCAGGGGTAGCCGACCGCTTCGAGGAGCTCCAGGTCCGCCAAGTCCGCGCCGTAGCCGAAGCTGCCCGGGAGCGAGACCCCCGCCTCCGCGGCCCAGTCCGACGCCCAGCTCGAGTCGGGCTCCATGATCTGGCCCGTCGCGACGCCGTCGCGAAACTCGAGTTCGCTGGCCACGAGGTGCTCGGCTTGGAGCTCTTGGCAGAGCGGGTCGAGGGCTGCCCGCAGCCCCCGGCTGCAGAGCACGATCGCCTTCCCGTCGGCTCGGGCTCGCTTGAGGAGTTCGAGACCCCCTGGGTGAAGCTCCGAGGCCAGGAACCGGTCGAAGTACTCCGTCCCGAGCGCCTCGATCCGATCGCGAGACAGCCCACGCAGGTGGTAGCCAGCCAGGCGGCGCAGGCGCCGGCGATCTGCCAACGCGAACCCCGCTGCGAGGGGAGCGCTCGCCAGCCAGCCGCCCCAGCGCGCGAGGCGTTCGGGGATCCCTGGCGTGGCCGCGCCCAGATAGAGGGCGCAGCGGAGGGTGTGAGGTGGGAGCAGGACTCCTTCGACCCGAAAGAAAGCCGCTGGGCGTAGGCTCATGGCCCACAGAGTAGCCGCCCGCGGAGCCCTGCGCTGCCCCCCTCGGCCCTCGATTGGGCTCTTGTTTAGGCGCCGACTTAGGTCCGTACGGTCACGACCCGGGGGACTGCGAACTGACGGTGCCCGGCGGGGCCGCCGTGATAGCCGTAGCCGCTTTGCTTGGCGCCGACCCAGGGCGTGCCTTCGGCGCCGCCGCAGCTTCGATTCACCCCGACCATTCCGGCCTCGACCCGGGCTGCGACCCGCTCGGCCCGCTCTGGATCTCCCCCATAGACCACGGCTCCGAGGCCGTAGGGCGTGTCGTTGGCGAGCCGAAGCGCCTCCTCGTCAGAGGCGACCCGAGCCACACAGAGCACGGGCCCGAAGGTCTCGTCGCGCATGATCCCCATTTCGTGGGTGCAGTCGACGAGGACCGTCGCGCTCAGGAAGTTGCCCTCGCGGTCCTCACCCCCAGCCAGGAGTCGCGCCCCGTCCTTGACCGCGGCCGCGACTTGCTCGACGACGTGAGCCTTCTGACGCGCGTTGACCATGGGCCCTAGGGTCGCCCCCTCGACGTCGTCCGCCCCGACGACGATCTCCTTCGCGATTTGGGCCAAGGCCTCCTCGAAGCGCTCGGCGATCGACTCGGCCACGTAGACCCGCTCGGTGCTGACGCAGACCTGGCCAGCGTTGCGGAACCCGTTCTTGGCCGCGAACTTGGCCGCCGCGAGCGGATCGGCGTCGTCGAGCACGAGCAGGGGGTCCTTCCCGCCCAGCTCCAAGATCACGCGCTTGAGGTCGCTCGAGGCGCTCGAGAGGATCTGAACGCCCGCCGTTCGCGACCCCGTGAACGCGATCAAGTCGACGCCGCCTGCGACCAGGGCTCGCCCTGTCTCGGCGTCCCCGTGGATCACCTCCAATACGCCGGGCGGGAGGCCCTCCCCGATCAACTCGGCGTAGCGCTGGCCCACGAGCGGCGTCTCCTCCGAGGGCTTGAACACGACGGTGTTGCCCGCGATCAACGCCGGCAGGACCAGCGAGTGGGGCATCATGACCGGGAAGTTCCAGGGCGTGATCGCGGCGCACACCCCGTGCGGCACGTGGTGAATCGTGGAGCGGAGCGAGCCCTGCGAGACGACCTCGGGCTCGAGGCTAGCCGCGATCTCGCGACACGTCTCCACGAAGGACTTCGCGACCCAGCTGACTTCCCCCCCCGCGTCTTTAGTCGGCTTGCCCATCTCGGCCGTCACAAGCGCGGTCAACTCCTCCGCGCACGCGAGGAGTCGTTCCTCGGGCGGCTCGAGGAGCGCCAGGCGCTCGCTGAGGCTGAGCGCACCCCAGGCCGGGGCGGCGGCGCGCGCTCGCGCGATCGCGTCGAGCACAGCGAGGGCTGGGGTCACGGAGACCTCGCCGACGGTTGAGCCAGTGGCGGGGTTGAAGCTGACGAGAGAGGTCATGGCGACTCGCTTGCTGACTCCGGCAGAGGAGCCGGGGCGCATTCTAGTAGCCGGAAGAGGGGGTGCTGGACTCGGCTCGGGCGTGGGAGCGGAGTGTTGGAACACGGGATATCAACAGGGATTCAGAGAATGGGATCAGAGAATGGAGGCCGCTCCGGGAGCGCCACGGGCGCTGAGGACGCAGAGGTTGCGCAGAGATCGGGAAACCCACGATCAGGATTTGGATTTGACATGGGCGAAGCCTAAGCCCAGCCCCTGGCGTTTCACGGTCCATGGCAGGCAACCCTCTTTCCCGGCCCAGCACCGGCCAGCCCTCAATTCGCCATCTGGCTGGGAGACACACCC
>JAESQQ010000139.1 GCA_016765095.1 Planctomycetota bacterium
GGTAAACCCCGCCCCTACATTCACCCGTACCGGAACTTGTGATGGGCAGCACTAGTACCTCACCGCAGGGGTTTTACGGATCGGTGGTTAGCGGGATCGAAGCGATCGCGCGCGTAAGCGAGGGAAGGGTCGGGGAGTGTTGGAGCACGGAGTATCAACAGTGAATAGCAACGGGAACAGGGAATGGAGACCACTCTGAGGCTCCTGCAGGGTGTGTGCGCAACCGGGCTTCGCGAAGGCGCTGCGCGCAAGTCGATTCCCTGTTGCCCTTACTATTCCCTCTGTTGATATTCCGTGTTCAACACTCCTCCCTGCGTCGGTCAGATCCCTGTGTCGAGGTACTTGTTACTTCTTGCCCTTGGGTTGGCAGAGGTTTCCTTTGGCGTCGACGGGCTCGAGCGTGAGCGTCTCCATGGTCACAGCCTTCTTGGGCACGTCGCCGGCCCCGGTCGGGAGAAGGCCGATCGCCTTGATCACGTCGAGTCCTTCGACGACTTGACCGAAGATCGTGTAGGTCCCGTCGAGGTGAGCGGGCGAGCCGAGGCACACATAGAACTGGGAGCCTGCGGTGTGTGGATTCTGAGTTCGAGCCATGGCGAGGGTTCCGGGCTTGTGACTTCGCTCCCGGGTGAACTCCGCAGGGATCGAGTATCCGGGGCCGCCACTCCCGTCGCCCTTCGGATCGCCCCCCTGAATCATGAAGCCCCGAATGATCCGGTGAAACCCAAGACCCGTGTAGAAGCCCTTGCGGATCAGGGTCACGAAGTTGCGCACCGTGCAGGGCGCAACTTGATCGTCGAGGGTCAGCCGGACGTCGCCGTGGTTGGTCTTCATGAGGACCTGGTAGCGGACCGCGCCCTCCTTGGTCGGCTTGACCTCGCACTTGAGCTTGGCGCTGAAGTAGGGGGTCACCTGAGTGCCCTTCGGGAGCGGGTAGGGCACGTGGCCGGTGAAGCCAACTCGCAGGTCGAACGCGCCGGTCTCGACGGTCGGAAACGTCAGCGTGCCCTCGATCGCCTTGCCAGGCGCGAGTGAGGTCTGAGCCCCGGGCTTGAGGTTCGAGACCCCGCCGGGGAAGCGGAGCAAGCTGTAAGCGCGCTTCCAACGGCGTCCGCTGACCTCAAGGTACGAAGAGTGGCTGCTGAGCGTGATCGCTCGCACAGCCACCGCGTCCTTGCCCAAGTTCTCGACTCGGACCTTGACCACGAGGTCCTCGCCAAGGGTCAGCGTCTTGGGGGCCGTCGCGGTGACGGCCAGTTGAGGCTGGCCTGCAGGCTGGCTCGCTGGCCGACTGTCCTGCGCCCCCGCGAGGGCCGCACAACCGAGAAGAAGGACGATCGGAACGATTCGACGCATGGGGTTCTCCACTGGGTAAGGGCGCGCCTCTCGAGGGCGGCCGACCATGACGCGCGTAGGCTAACCGCTCCTCGCCGCTTGGAGTTGGGGAGCCCACTCACATGTCAGAGCCCGGAGGAGGCCTTGGCCCGCGCCGACCAGGAACGGGCCACTCGGCCGACAGAAATCCGTATTGTGGGCCCCAGTGACGCCAACTGACTCCAGCTCCGAACTCCCAACTCCCCTCGTTGACACCCAGCCCGACATGCTGGTCGAGCTGGACCGAGGAGCCACCTACCGCGGCCACCAAGTCGGGGAAGTCGTCAGCCGGAGCGGCGTCGGCGTCCTCTACCTCGCGCTGCGCGAAGACGAACGCTGCTACCTCCGCGTCCTCAACGCAGCCCAAATCGACACCGACGAGTTGATCCTCGCCAAGGCCGACCTCGCCAAGCTCCGCGAGGTCGTCCACCGCAACGTGGCGCGGGTGGTCGACGGAGGGGTCATTGACGGCGAGCTCCACTACACACTCGAAGCCCGCGGCACGACGTCACTCCTTGACATTGTCCGGGCAGGGCGCCCACTCGAGGAGGCCGAGCTGGTCTGGGTCGCGCGCGGCCTGGCGGCTGGACTGGCAGCCCTCCACGCGGCGGGCCTCCACCACGGCGGGCTGAACCCGAGCGTGGTCGTGATCACCCTCCACGGCGCGATCCTGGTCGACCTCGGCTGGGAAGGCCGATTCGGAAGCGCAGAGCAGCTCCCCATTGGCCAGGCCCAGCGAGCAGACCTCCTCGCCTTGGCCGACCTCCTGACCTTCGCGGCCGCGCCGGTCGGCGACTCGCCCGCCGAACAGTGGCCTCGCCTCGCCGCGCTCCTCCAACGCCTGACCCTCAAGAACTCCGACGCCTTCCAAAGCGCGGAGCAAGCGGCCGTGGCCTTCAAGACCCTCGGCCAGACCCTCGGCCTCCCCGACCCCATGGCCCCAGGCTCACTTCGAGCCCTCCTCGAACGGACGGGAGACGCGCCCCTCGAGGCCAGCCGCGAAGTCGACGGCCTCGCGCTCAGCACCGACCAGCCGACCCCTCTCGTCGAGCCGCCCCCCTCAGATCTCGACGCGCTCATGGTCAGCACCGTCAACGAGGACGAGGACGAGGACGAGTTGGGGTCTGCCGACCTCTCGACGAGCAACTTCGGCTCCGAGAGCGAGGTCACCGTCATCGGGGGCCCGCCGGCGGAGAGCGGGATCGGGTCCGAAGACGGCCTGCTGACCTCAGCCGATCGGCAGAAGAGCACCCTCGCCTACGCGAAGCAGGTCCTGAAGGACTCCGACTCGATCTCGACCAGCGAGCTCGGCGTCGACCCCCACTCCGAGACAAACAGCGACTCCGATCGCGCCGAGCGCGGCGACGCGCCCGGCCTCGGCTCGTTCGGTGACTACGAGCTGGTCCGAGAGCTTGAGGCCTTCCCAGCCAGCACACGCTTCATAGCGACCCACCCCGATCAACCCAAGGGCGTCGTGGTCGAGGTGATCGTGCCCGACGCCCTCCCCGGCGATACAGCCCAGCGACGCTTCCTGCGGGGCGCCGAGACCGCACAGGCCGTTCAAGTCGAGGGGATCGCTCGCGTCCTGGGCTCTGGGAAGATCAAGGAGTGGTGCTACGTCGCCTACGACCGGACCCCGACCCCGACCTTAGCCGACGTTCTCGCCGACGGACCTCACGCCGGAGGGCGCGCGCCCCAGATCATGGCCCAGGCCCTTCGGCTCCTCGAGCAGGCACACCACCAAGGCGTCGTTCATGGCGCGATCGAGCCCGAGGCGATCCACGTTGCCACCGGCGACCGAGTCACCCTGAGCGGGTTCGGGTTCGGCCGCCTTCCGCCACACGCTCGCCTCGCGACGCGCTACTACCCAGACAACCGTGAGGAGAGAGACGAAGCCGGCGACTTGCAAGCCGCGGCCCGAATCCTCTACGAGGCCCTGACCGGTGGCTTGCCCTCGCAGGCCTCGGCTCCGTTCTGGTTCAAGACGCCGCCGCCCCCCAGCGTTATGCAGCCCGACCTGGCCCCCGCCCTCGACACGATTTGCCTGACCGCGCTCGGCGCCAGCGGCTCCCCTTATCCGAGCGCGGGGAACTTCGCCGAGGACCTCGAGCACCTCTCCCACTCTCCGCGCCACGCTCGTCCCCTCGACGCCCGAACTCGAGTCGGCCTCGTGCTGGCTCGCGGCGGCGCCGCGCTCGTCGTCGCCCTCCTCCTGGCAGCCGTCGGCGCCGTCCTGGCAGGCGTCGGGGCGTCCTCCCTGATCCGAACCGAGCCGCGTCTCGCGACCCAAGCCAGCGCGACACCCAACACGAGCCCCAGCCTCGCTTCGAGCGGCGAGCTGGCTCGCCTGCGCGAGCAGGTCCGCCGCGGCCGCAAGCAAGAGGCGACGGCCAAGACCGCCCTCACGCGCCTCCAAGAGGAAACCTCCCGACTCAAGGCAAGCCAGGCCAAGCGCAACGCCGCTGAAGCGCTTCGCTTGGTCGAGCTCGGCGAGAGCGACCTGGCCGGCGGAGCCCCCGACGCCGCGACGCGAGCCTTCCGCGCTGCGCTGCTCGTTGTTCCCCAGCACGCGCGAGCGAC